>JAZGGS010000049.1:0-5830 GCA_036480595.1 Ignavibacteriaceae bacterium | reverse complement strand
TCAGCAGGTACGCCTTCGCACGATTTTGGAATCTGTAAACTAAAGAAGGGTTCGAAGGTTGCAGTATCAAATAGTTTTAAGAATGACCGGGTTATATTCCAGTTTAAAGATTATGGGCGCGGAATTTCAAAGGAACAGCTTTACTTAAGAAAATTAATTAAATCCAATTCAATCTCTTCCTCACAAAAAAATGCTTCGCCATACTTCTTCCCTATTTTAAAACCATAAAACATAGCTCTCGATTCAATAAAATTCAGAAATTCTGGTTTGCTTATAAAAGTTTCCGGCTCAGAGCTTGCAGGATCGTGAAATTGAGTTTTAAAAGCTTTTATTGCTTTCATTTTATTTTCGAAGTAATCATCAATATTAATAATAAATGATGGATTGAATGTATAACTCTGCATATAATAATATAATTTTTCAGGTCTGTACGCTTCATCATCCTTCTCTTTACCGGGTAACTGTAATTTACTTAGCCCGGAATAAAACAGTGCTTCCTTAACAAGCTGGCTTGCTTTAATATGATCAGGATGCCTGTCTTTAAAGTAAGGGGCAAAAACAATTTTGGGTTTGTATTTTCTAATTGCTGCAATCACTTTAAACGAATTTTCCCTGGTCAGTTCAATATTTCCATCCTGTAACTTTAGGTTTTCCCTGAAAGTCGCTTTTAAAATTGAAGCCGCCTCAGTTGCTTCCTTATTACGGGTTTCCAAATCACCCCTGGTTCCCATCTCACCTTGCGTAAGATCGATCATGCCAACATTTAAACCATTGGAGGTAAGTTTAGTTATAGTTCCGCCCATTGCTAATTCCGCATCATCAGGATGAGCCCCAAAAATAATTACATCTGTTTTCATAAAAATCTTATACTAATAAATTGATAAATATTCATTTATATAAAATTAACATAATTTTCTATATCAATCTATACTTACCAAAATCTATTATTTTTAACCCAAAATGTATATTTTCACCTTATTTAATAATGAATAGTATTTAGCAATATTTGATTTTTATAAATGAATGTTTAACTTCACAAATACTATAAGTTTATAATCAATTAAATTATAAATATTCTATTTAGGAGATAAGATGAGATATACTTGTACGACACTTTTATTTGTAATTCTTATTTCGTTCACAGGATTTGGGCAAATGTATAACTGGGTGCTAAAACAATCAGGTAGCAGTCTTGGCGGACCGATAGATTACAACCAGTTTAATACCAATATCGTTTATTACGGTTCTGATAACAAAATTTATAAAAGTACCGATCGCGGAGAAACATTCTTACAGACAGGTACTAATGTTCCGAATGCATCAGAAATTAAATGCGTTCTATTAGATAATGCAAATCCAGGAACATTTTTAGTTGCTATAGAACATGGAACTAATGATAAGATTTATAAAACAACTGATGACGGTGCAAACTGGACTTTAACCCTCAATGAAGGGCAGATGTCATATTTCGGAATTCCTATGACTCAAGACCCAAGCATTCCAAATTCTGTTTACACAATGGTAAACACCAACTTTAAACTATCAACCGATTTTGGTGATACATGGGCAACTATTGCAAGTAATTTTGGAACAAATGGAGCCCCAGATGATATTGAAGTATTTCCAGATACAAACATTATTCTTATCGGGGATACTGGTAATGGCATTTTTAAAAGTACTGACAAAGGATTTAGCTGGATTCAGAAATTTTGGACTTCAGGTGAAATCCCGACAATATCAGTCAGTTTTACAAATCCGGGTATTTGCTGGGCAACTAAATGGAGTGGGGGCGGTGGATTATTAAAATCGACTGATTATGGTGAAACATGGGATGAACATCCATATTTTACAGGGATAAGTATGTGGGGCGTTCATATACAGCCAACAGATGGGAATATAATTTTAGTTAATAGTTATACCCAGGGTGCCGGCAGTTGGAGATCGATAGATGCAGGTGTAACCTGGACACCAATTAGCATACCGTCCGCTGGTTTTCAAGTAGTTTCAGTAGATTCTATGACCCAGTTTGCTGCACAAAGCCCTGGATTTTACAAATTGGAATCGGAAAATTTCATCCCGGTTGAATTGGTTTCCTTTACTGCATCAACCAGCAATAACCAAATTGTGTTAAATTGGACCACTGCCAGTGAACTGAACAACCGCGGTTTTGAGATCCAGCAGAGTTTCGATAATAAAACATTTACGAAGTTAGGATTTGTTACCGGTTCAGGTTCTACAACTGAACAAAGAAGTTATAGTTACACAGTTAAGAACGCACCTTCCGGTTTACATTATTATAGATTAAAACAATTGGATTTTGATGGAAGCTATGAATACTCACCTGTTATAGAAACTGAAGGACCGCTCCCGGTTGAGTTTGTGCTAAATCAAAATCATCCTAATCCTTTTAACCCTTCCACATCAATAACGTTTTCTCTTCCTGTAGATTCTGATGTTCAATTGAGTTTATATAATATGCTTGGACAAAAGGTAGCTGATATTGCAAATGCTCAATTTCAAGCCGGAACTCATAAAATTGATTTTATTGCAGAAGGGCTTTCCAGCGGAACATATATTTATGTTATTATTGCAGGCGGTTCTAGTGGTGCAGATTTTGTTGCGGCGAAAAAGCTAACATTGATAAAGTAATAATAAAATTATCCGCTTTTAAGCACGGTTTATCACCGTACTTTTTTTAATAGAATATTAAGTGAAGATATGAAATACACTTTACTAATACTTGCAGCTTTTTTTACGATTATAATTTATGCAAACATCAACTATGAGCATGGTATAAATGGTATGACACTGTTAGATGGTGGTACAGGATGTATTTGTCATGGGTCCTCCGATTCAACCGTAAATGTTTGGATTGAAGGAACTGATACCGTCTTCTTCAACAATTCAGCATATTATAAATTAAAGATGACTGGCGGACCTGCTGTTAAGGGAGGATTTGATCTGGCTGTTAGATTCGGTATCCTGGATTCTGTAGATACATTAACACACATCCTTGTTGATGAACTGACTCACACCTTTCCAAATCCATTTATAAATGACACTGTAACCTGGGAATTCATGTACACTGCGCCTAACAGCGGGATTACAGATACAATTTATTCTGTAGCAAATAGTGTTAATGGTGATGGAAATCCAGAGCCGGGCGATAAATGGAATTTTGGTGTAAACTTCCCGGTTTTTGTTATGGTTGAACCCCTATTTGTAGAAAACGAAACAATACCAGCGGGGTTTTATCTTTCACAGAATTATCCAAATCCATTCAACCCAGGCACAAAAATAAAATATAGAATCCCCCTTAGTCCCCCTTTATTAAAGGGGGAAAGCGAAGCTGGGGGATTTATTACACTTAAAGTGTACGATGTTTTAGGAAATGAAGTTGCAACTCTCGTTAACGAAGAATCCGCCACAGGCGGAGCAGGAGAATATGAGGTAGTATTTGATGGAAGCAAATTAACCAGCGGGATTTATTTTTACCGGTTACAACTAAACGATTTCGTTGAAGTGAAAAAGATGATCCTCCTCCGTTAAGAACTGCGGCGGATAAATCCTCCTTTGCTAATCCACCACGGCGGATCGGCGGACAGGTATTGATGAAGTAAATTAAAACATGGCCCACTTAAAATGTAGGTAGTATTTAAATAAAATAATTCATTATTTTTAAGAAATTTATTCATAATTAATAATCCAAAACATAAAATGAAGATTAATTACATCATAGCATTATTGTTTCTTGCATTTATCTCGATTGTTATAATTGCCAATATAAACGATACAAACCGGATTGGCTGTACAGAGTTAAATGGTAATGGCTGCGTTTGCCATGGTCTTGAGCGCGATACAAGTGTGATTGCTTGGGTTGAAGGACCCGATACTCTGCAGATTGGTCAAACGGGGTACTACAGAATGTACATGTTTGGCGGTCCGGCAGAAGGCGGTGGATACAATGTAGCCGGGCGATTTGGTAAAATGGAACTGGTAGATTCTTTTTCATACAGGCATCCATTAGCATTAAATGAGTTAACACAAGCATTTTCTCTGCCCTTCCCCACACCTCAAGATACAATTTTTTGGAACTTTGGTTATACTGCTTCAGATACTTCAGGAGAGTGGGATACAATCTACTCCTGCGGTTTAAGTTTAGTGTGGGATTCTATACCAGATCCACTGGATAAGTGGAATTATGGACCAAAATTTCCAGTTAAAATCCTTGACAAAGTTACAAGTTCCTCTAACACTAATACGGAGTTAGATGGTTATCATTTATATCAGAACTATCCTAATCCATTTAACCCAACAACAGCAATCAGATTTACAATTCCAACCTCACCCTTAAATCCCTCTCCTTACCAAGGAGAGGGACAGAGGGAGAGGTTAATAACATTAAAAGTATTTGATGTTTCAGGGAGTGAAATTATAACGTTAGTTAACGAAGAATCCGCCACAGGCGGAGCTGGAAGTTATGAAGTTGATTTCAACGCAACAGGATTACCGAGTGGTATTTACTTCTACAGGTTTCAAGCAGGAAATTTTAATGAGACTAAGAAGATGGTCCTCCTTCGTTAAACTCGCCCGACTATGGCAGGACTACGGCGGATAAATTCTCATTTGCTAAAGCTACGGCGGACAGGTGTTGATGAAGTGACTTTTTTAGAAAAAATACAAGGCGATAGAATATTATTTATTAATGATATTCTATCCAACCTTTTAAGCACCAATTGAGTTTAAAAACAAAAAGCGCCTTTACAGACGCTTTAGAAAAATTGAATAAACCTGCTGAACGCAGGCTATAATATTTTTTTAATTTCTTGGTTTAGCCTCATTAACTACAATTTTTCTTCCATCAATATCAGAATCATTTAATGCTTCCATAGCATTACCTGCTTCTTTGGAATCTTCCATTTCAACAAAACCAAATCCCCTGGATCTTCCAGTATCGCGATCATTAATAATCTTTGCAGAGACAACCGTTCCGTGCTCTTCAAATTTTGCTTGTAATCCCTGGTCATCTAATGACCAAGGGAGCGAACCAACAAATAACTTAGTACTCACTTAAGAACCTCTAAATAATAATAATAAATAAAAACCGGTCTATTACCGGAACAATAAATATACATATAATAGAGATAGTAACCTAATTAATTTATTGCAGTATTTCGTTTAACATCTATTGAATACGAATTATTGCACCGATTAATTTTAGTGTTAAATATAGCAGCATTGAAACTAAAGTATAACTTCCTCAAATTAGCGCTGCATTGCAATGTAGTAAAAGAAATAGTTATTTGTATTTAAATTAATTTATTTTTTAGTGCCGAAAAATTCAATAAATCTTTTATAACTAATTTAGTGTCAACATTAAGTTTTTATCATTTCTATAATCTTTATATTTGCATACCTGTTACCAAAATGAGAAAGTACTTAAAATGAAATATTTTTTTATTATTTTTTTATTAATTACATTTTTTAATCCAACAATTTTTCCTCAGCAAATGAAAACAGCATTTATAAACGGGAAAGTGTTTACCGTTAACGATAATCAACCCTATGCAGAAGCAGTAGTGGTTGAAGACGGTTTAATAAAGTTTGTTGGCTCAACAAGCAAAGCAGACAATTTTATTAATGACCAGACTGAAGTGATTGACCTGCACGGCAAGCTTATGCTGCCGGGATTTATAGACAGCCATCTTCATTTTACAAGCGGCGGATACTACCTGCTCGGCATCAATCTTCGCCCTGCATTATCTAAGGAAGATTTTGTTTTTATACTTAAAGATTATGTTAAAGGTAAGGAAGGTCAATGGATAACCGG
>JAZGGS010000048.1:0-2006 GCA_036480595.1 Ignavibacteriaceae bacterium | reverse complement strand
AAAATGTCATCAGGGTCATAGTTTTCAAGGGGCTCATTCCGAAGAAATGTTGAAAAAAGCTGCTCAGTTAAACCTTGAGGTTGCGGAGTTCGGCAGGAAAATCAATTTGGTAGTTAATGTAACGAATAATGGAACAGGACACCGACTGCCTACTGGACCTCCAACGAGAATAGTTTATCTTAAAATTTCAGTTTACGATGGAGAAGGAAGTCTTCTTTGGACAAATTTCAAAAAGAATTTAATGAAAGAAGATCCATACGGTGTCTTTCATATTGTTTTTGCAGATTCAATGGATAAAGCTCCAGCGTTCCCATGGATGGCTGCAAAAATATTCAAAGATACCCGAATGGATGCTGGTGAATCCCGAACATTGATTTATAAATTTCCTGCAGAAGGTGTCAAAAAAATCGAGGCACAGTTGTTCTATAGACTGGCACCAATATCCCTACTGGATAAATTTGAAATTACGGATGAATATTTGAGAACACCTCATTTAATGACAGAAGTTGTTTACGAAATCAAATGAAATCCAAAGATTTTTGTTGAGTCTAAGAATCCTCCCACATTAAATTTACCCGCCTATGGCGGGACTTCGGCGGACAAGGATGGTGCTAATAAAATAATATTAACAAACTTAGGAGGAAAAAATGTCGGAAATAATGCTTCAACTAAACTTTAACTTCAGTGTCACAAAGGAGGAATATGAACAAGCAGTTTCCCCCCTTGCTGAAAAATTCGCAATTGTTCCCGGGCTTATATGGAAGATATGGATACTAAATGCAGAGAAAAGTGAAGCCGGTGGAATATATTTGTTTGAAAACCAGGCTTCACTGGATGAGTTCTTAGCTGGGCCACTTGCTAAAACTGTTACAGGTCATCCCGCCCTGAGTAATTTTAGTGTAAAACAGTTTGGAATAATGAAGGATATTACTGAAATCACTCGTGGACCGCTTAAGAGCAGTAGTAAGGCTTAAATCATCAATAACCTTGAAAGAAGTGAGCCCCTGCCGCTTCACTATGATGTTTCACCCTACATCATAGGGCGGGGGTTTTATTACTTGCCAATCCAAAACATTAGCTAATCATAAAGGATAGTTGCTTCTATCAAATTATTTTACCAACTTTATAATCGGAAATATTTCTACCCCTTGAGAGAAACGTATAGAATAACGTTACTCTTATTTTCTTCCAGAATGTAGTACTTCCCCCAAGGAGTATGTTTAGTTAATAAACATAAATGTAATTCTAATGAAACACGTTACCGCGAAACTTGTGACGCTTGGAATACTCATTTTTTACTTGGGCTGTGAACCCCCTACTACTTCTTTAACTGGTGAATGGGATTGCACAATAGTGGGAGTGTCAGGGCAATCGAGTGCATGGATGCAACTCACGGAAAATAATGGTCAGCTTACTGGAACGTTTAAATGGGATAACTATAACCTTAACCTCCAAATAAATGGAACTGTGAATTCAAATAGGCAAGTAAATATGGAAACACAGGACACCACTCATCGCTGTATATTGGCCTTGAGAGCCTTAAAAGAAGATACTTTTCTTGATGGGGGAATCTCATACTATCGGGATAACTTTTTTCTATATAGTGGGAGCTTCACCGCAAACAAAAGGTAATTGTTAGCAATAAAAATTAGAGTGGAGTCCAGCATCAACCATTTGAGGGATAAATTTCTATATTTCCTGATTCCCTTTGATAAAAATCAATCACACAGAATATTATGAGGAAGGAATTATGAAAACTGCAATTGTAATCGTTGTTATTTTTGGATTATTAGCTGCCGGTTGCAAACCTACTCTGAATGTAACAGAAACTAATAAAGAGCAGATTGAGGATAAAATTGTTGTTTATCAAAAGGAGGAAGCGATGGGGGCTGAAGTAACATTATTGCTTAAAGACGGGGAAGAGATTAACGGTGAGTTATTGTCAGTTAGGGATAGCACTATTACTTTGTGTACAGAATATTCTGCTACAGAAAAGGAGCTGGCAA
>JAZGGS010000047.1:0-2074 GCA_036480595.1 Ignavibacteriaceae bacterium | reverse complement strand
TCCAATCTCAAGATAGCGTGGATGGGAAAAAAGACGAATGTTGGTGGGGAAGTTGTAAACAGTTTGAGCAAGCTGTCCGGACTCTAAATGAAGGTAATTCAATCCAGCATGCTTAAATTCTGATGCTGCCGCCAGTCCACATGGCCCGGCCCCAATCAAAATGAGGTCATAGTGTGGTATCTTTCGTAGGCGAAAATTGTCAGATCTTGGTGTAGAACTCACACAAATATTCCTGCAATTATATTCTCTTTAGGGTTAAAATTAATTATTATACTAAGTCTTCACTATATTTAAACTATTTTCGGTATTCTTGAAATGTGAAAACTTTTACATAGCTACTGTTGGAATAATGGCTTGAAATTAAAAAGGTTTTGCCATACCATTCAACAAACCTCTAAATATGTTTAGCATATTCCCATATAGTCTGCTTTTTCAAAAGTGTATGAAAATAGTGAAGTCGATTGTACTAATTTATGACGCTAAATGTAGTTTATGCTGTGGATGCATGAACTGGATTAAATCACATGCAATCAAAAAGAACATATTTGAATTCATCCCATGTCAATCGGAGGAACGCAAGAGTCGATTTCCAGAGATGAGAGAAGAAGCATGTTTAGAGGCCTTGCATTTAGTGACACCTGATGAACGGGTCCTGGTAGGTGACAGGTCATTACCAGAGATACTAAGTCGATTAAGATATTTCAGATGGTTGGCTATCTTTTTTAAAATACCCATAATCAGTTTGTTGTCGTATGTTGTCTATCGTCGGTTAGCCAACAACAGATATATTATCTCACGAATCATATTACCCTTAACCCAGGAAAAGGTGTGAGAAAATTGTCAGTTTTTATCCTTGTCAACTTTTTTTCATTATATTTTTCTGCGTACTCTGTATAATATTTTACTAATTAGGCTTAAATTATTATTTTCTTTTGTATTTTGAATTCAACCACTCCAGCCAATTTTTTTCCAGTCTTTCTGTATTGACAAAAAGTGTCTCTTGAATGGCTGTATCAATATCCTTACCTGATGCAAGTCCGTCTAAAATTGAAACTATGCGATAGAAATAATATAGCTCATTGATGTATCGAACGAGAAGCTTTGCTTCGAGATAAGCAAGTCCTAACTGTTCTTTATTCTCACGGTGTTTTAGTGCCTTGTCCAAATCAGAAAGTGCAATTAAATTCCCCTGGCTCAGATATCTCTTTAAAAAAGTAATATCATCCCTTTGAATATCATTTCGGGTTGGCTCCTCATATTGCGCCAGCCCTTCGTTCAGCCAGTGAGGTAGATTATTTCTTGTTTTTTTATATAACAATGCGTGTGTGTATTCGTGATAGAGAATATTCCTCAATCTATCATCTTCTCCCTCAATGGTGGAAGCCGTAACCCTGATTATGCCATCGAATAACCCTTCAATCCAATCTGGCGTACCCGTCATCTCTTGAAATTGCTCTTTGGTATATATAATTACGGGTATCTTTTGAAACGGATAATACCTGAAATCATACCCAATCTTGATATACGCCTCATGTAATATCTCTACAACTTTTAAGGCCAAATCTTCTCTTTCATAACCTTCATACTTTACCTCGAAATACATATAATTCTTTTCTCTGAACTTATCCTCAACACTACTTTCCTTTTTAAGCCTGTCAAGCTGTTGCTTAATTGCTGTGAGTTCAGGGTTAAGCGACACCGCTTCCGTCCAGTACTTAACTGCTTCCTTAATTTCTCCCTGATCATACATTATCCTCCCCAGGGAAACATATGCCGCCCAGTTACTCTCATCGTAGCGCAATGCTTCCTTTAGATTGGCATAAGCATTATCAGGCATACCATTCTTCATTTGCTCATAAGCGTAGTTATTGTAAAGAACAGACAGGTTCTGCTTTAAGACATGATTAGTATTATCAAGTTCAAGGGCTTTTTCACCAAAACGTATTGCCTCGTCCCAGACACCTCGCTCGGCATACTCATTAGCCAAAGCCGCATAAGCATGGGTTAGATTCCTTTTGATTGTCTCATTATCAGGAGCTTTTCCATACGCTTCTTCAAAGGCATCCACTGCATC
>JAZGGS010000046.1:0-27572 GCA_036480595.1 Ignavibacteriaceae bacterium | reverse complement strand
TTCTAAGGAAGAGGTCCTCGGAAGACCCATTTTTGATATGTACCAATCTGACAGTAATGAGGATGCCAAGAAGGCGTTTAAGTCTTTTGTTGAGACTGGAGAGGTTCGTGATTTTGAACTGCAATTGGAACGAAAGGATGGCAATAAAATTGATGTTAGCTTAAATGCGTCAGCTGTTCGTGATGAAGATGGAAATGTTCTTTATAGCAGGTCGGTTTGGCGAGACATCACAGAGCACAAGAAGGTGGAGGAAAAATTAACAATCAAAAATAGAGAACTTCAAACTTTCTATGATGCTGCAGTTGGAAGAGAATTAAAAGTGATCGAATTAAAAAAAGAAATTAATGAACTGTTTGAAAAATCCGGTGAAAAACCGAAGTATGATATTATTATGTAAAAACCCGGATCCAGAGAATGAATGAAAGAAATTTGAGATTATTGATAAACACAGATAAAATATAAAATCAAATAGAAAATAAGCTAATACTGGCTAAAAGATGAAAAGCATAGATAAAACTAAAGAGCAGCTCTTAAAAGAAATAGAGCTTTTAAATACTAAAATTACCAAACTGGAAAAATCGGAAGCCATGTACAAGAAGGCAGAAGTGACTTCTAGAGACAGTGAAAAGCAATTCAAATTTGTTTCTGAAAATCTTCAGGAAGGCTTGTGGATCACTGATAATAAAGATAGAATGATTTATTTCAATAAAAGGATGGAGGAGATATCTGGCGTAACAAAAAAAGATGTTATTGGTTTAAGTGTAGTACAAGATTTTCCAAAGGAAACCACACAACATTTCTTACCTTATTATCGGAAAGCAAAAAAAGAACTGAAGCCCACTTTTTATGAGGCTAATGTTTTAACACCTGTTGGAAGGAGTACTATTCAATCTGGTTGGCTTATTCCAAAAAATAAAGATAAAAAATATGATGGAATGGTATGTACTATTGAGGACATCACCGAGCGCAAGCAGACAGAGGAGAAGCTACAGAAAAGTGAGCAGAGGCTTTCGAAAGCCCAGGAGGTTGCAAATATTGGTAGCTGGGAAATGGACTTTACAACTAATGAGTCTGTCTGGTCCGATCAGACCTATCGTCTTTTTGGTTTAGAACCTCAGGAGTTCAAAATGATTTTTGAGAGGTTCATTGACTTTCTTCATCCTGAGGATCGGGAGACCATGTTAAGTGAAGTTAGGGAGGCAATGGCGAATAAAGATAGTTATGAAGCTGTGTATCGAATTGTTCGAAGTGACAGCGAGGTCAGGTTTATGCATTCAATCGCTGAAATCGAGCACGATGAAAGTGGGAAGCCAGTCTTAATAAGTGGCACAATCCAGGATATCACCGAGCGCAAGCGGGTGGAAGAAGTGCTGCGGGAAAGTGAGGAGAAATACAAACGCTTGGTAGAAGGTTTTCCAGGCATTGTATACATTTATTCAAGTATAAGCGGTGCTTTGTTCTGGTCTTCCCGTGTGAAACAAATTCTTGGATTTCACCCCACCGAGTTAATCGAAACCCCTTTTTTATGGTTAGATTCAATTCACAAAGACGACAGGCTTAAAATAGATGAAGTCATTAAAGAAGCAAATACTAGAAAAAACTTTGATATTGAGTATAGGATAAAAGACATCCGCGGTCACCAGCATTGGTTTCATGATCGTTCAATTAGTTGTAAAATAATTGGTGAAGAGATGATCATCGAAGGACTAGCTACAGACATTACCGAGCGTAAACAGGCGGAGGAGGCGCTCTATGAGAGTGAAAACAGGTACCGTGCAATTGCAGAAGATGCGCCCGTTATGTTATGCCGCTTTCTTCCTGGTGGTAAAATTACTTATGTAAATAATAAATATTGCAAACACTTTGAGAAAATACCGGAGGAAGTATTAGGTGAATCCTTCTATCAGCTTGTTCCTGAAATGGAACGGGAAAAAGTTAAAAACGACATTAACTCTCTTAATATAATATCACCAATCCAAACACACGAATATCAGATTATTGCACCAAATGGCCAAATTCGTTGGCAGAGATGGACTAACCGGGCTATGTTCACTGATGATGGAAACATAGTTGCATATCAATCTGTAGGAGCAGATATAACCAAGCGCAGGGGGGCGGAGGAAAAAATTAAAGCAAATTCTTTAGAACTTGGAAAACAATTTAAAAAAAGTGAAGAACAGAGAATTGCCACTTTATCCGTTTTATCCGATCTTAATGAAACTACAAAGGAATTGCAGGTTGAGATTAATGAGCGCAAGCAGGCGGAGGAGGCACTGCAAGAAAACGAAGAAAGGTTAAGTGGCTTTATGGAATCAGCTACAGATGGTTTTGTCTTATATGATTCCAAGATGAATTTAATTGAGATTAATAAAAAGGCAATGGAAATTTTTCCAGCCGGGAGCCGTAAAGAAAATTTCGTTGGAAAGAATGTCCTCGACTTATTCCCTGGCCTTGTGGAAATGGGCAGATATAAGAAGTATCTGAAAGTAATTGAAACTGGTAAGCCGTTAATTTTTGATGACTTTGAAACTAAAACCAAATTTGGCAAAAGAGATCTGTCTATTAAGGCTTTTAAAGTAGGTGAAGGTCTTGGAATAATATCTACCGACGTCACCGAACGCAAGCAGGCTGAGAAAAGATTAAGAGAATCACGTAATCAGCTCAGGAGTCTCGCAGAGAGATTGCAGATGATAAGAGAAGAAGAACGCGCAACTGTAGCAAGAGAAATTCACGATGATCTCGGACAGACTTTAACAGCATTAAAGATGGATCTTTCCTGGATGAAAAAAAATCCGTGGATGATTGAAAAGATGAGGTCTGCCAAATTTGATACTATGCTTGATCTTACAAACTCTACAATTCAAACTGTTAAACGAATTGCAACAGAGCTAAGACCCGGCATTCTGGATGACCTTGGGCTCTTTCCTGCAATAGAATGGGAGGCAGAAGAATTCCGGAAGAGATCAGGCATTGAGTGCAACTTATTACTCTCTATTGAAGAGTTTGCTATCGAGGAAGAGATTTCAATTGCTGTTTTCAGGATATTCCAGGAGTCACTTACAAACATTGCAAGGCATTCCGGGGCAACTAAAATTACAGTGACTATTAAGAGAACGGGCGATCTTCTGCACATGGAAATAACTGATAATGGTGTTGGAATTAGTGAAGAGCAAATTAGCAGTTCAAAATCGCTCGGTTTAATAGGAATGAATGAAAGGGTCTCTGTTTTCAGAGGTAAGCTAACAATTTCCAGGGCAGTGGAAGGCGGCACCTCTGTTAGTGTTCGTATTCCAATAATAAAATCCGGATAATCGGCTTGAAATATCTTTTGAAAAAATGAATAGCCACGACCTTTCCGCTCCGGCGAGCAGAGCGACACGAGAAGGTTGTGGAATAGATTTAAAAAAATTATAAACAATTATATCACTTTAGAAACTTAACCCCTCACCCCCCTTCTCTTACAAGAGAATGGGAAGAAAAGGTGATGAGTTTGCTTTTATGGCACTTACAGTGATTTATTATTTTATTTGGACAATTATTTTTAAGCTTATCTTATTTCAGTCACTTTATTTTGGACAAATGATGTCTTTCACTGAAACATATCCCCGGTGTTATTGATAAGAATAAAACTTTTTCTAATTTTAGTATTACATTAATATATCTGAATTTGAATTCCTTACGAGGACAGTAAAATGAAAATTATTATAGCAGACGATCATGCTGTTGTGCGCAAAGGACTGAAACAGATACTTACAGAAATGTCCGGCGTTACTTTAGTTGAAGAAGTGAATAACAGCATGGCTTTAATTGAAAGAATAACAAAAGAAAATTTTGATTTTGTGATCCTGGATATTTCCATGCCCGGGCATAGCGGATTACTGGCTCTTAAAGAAATTAAAAATCTTAAACCAAAGCTGCCCATATTAATTCTCAGCATGCACCCGGAGGAACAATACGCATTGAGAGCTATTAGGGATGGGGCTTCCGGCTATATTACAAAAGACAGCGCGCCGGAAGAACTGGTAACGGCAATTCAAAAAATTCTTTCCGGTCATAAATATATTACCCAATCTTTAGTAGATAAGTTAGTAAATAATTTTGGCGATAAACTTCCACACGAACTACTTTCTAATAGAGAGTATGAAGTGTTTTCTATGATTGCAGTTGGTAAAACAATGACGGATATTGCCGATGAACTTTCCTTAAGTGTTAAAACCGTAAGTACCTACAGATCCAGGATATATGATAAAATGAACATGAAAAGCAGAACGGAAATAACCCTCTATGCTATTCAGAATAAACTTATTTAATAATTTTCCAACGAAAATAAGCATTATTACCTACCTTACCACAATTATTAAACTACGGCAAATATTTGTAAGAATTATCACCACAAAAAAATCAGTTACTTTCCTATACCTATAATTAAATAATGTACTTACCTTTAAGCGTTAATATGGAAAGCTGTTGTTATAAACGACTAATATTTTCGCAGGGAATGGAACAATGGGAAGATTTAAGCTTAATAGGGTATATATACTTTTGCCGGCCATGGTATTTTGGGAATGCATCTTTGTTTTCAAGCTGTTGGGGAAATGGGAACGAATGCAAAAGCCATTTAAGGATGGGGCACAAAACCATTGCCGACAGAATTCCGGAAATATTTATGGTTGAAGATGAAGAGAAATTTAAGAAAGCAGGGTGTTCTCATTATCTTCCCAAACCTTTTCATAAAGAACAACTTCATGATTTGATGAGATATATATTATCAGTTTCTGTTAATAATTATGTAACAAGGAAATTTATACGTTACAAGTTTATTATAATATCTGAATGAAACTTAAATTGTCACGCAAACAAAAAAATGGTTATTTTATAAATACTCTGCGATATAAGTCAAAATCACCCCTACGGCTCGTATTCACAATTACAATTCTAATTTTTATTACTGAGGCCATTGTAATGGCAGTTATTTATTTATTACCCCCTTCCTCCTTTTGGATGGAAACTTTAATAGATTCTTCTTTACTCATAACATTGTTGTCACCTTTACTCTACTTTTTGTTATTCCGATCTCTGGTTTCCAATATTGAACAAAGAAAGCAGACTGAGAAAGCACTAAGTGAAAGTGAATCTAGGATACGTGCACTTATCAACGCGTCTGCTGATGCTATTTTATTAATTGATAGTTGGTTCAGAGTTCTCATAATCAATGAGGCAGCTGCTAAGATTATGGGGCAACCTTCAAATAGCTTGATTGGCAAAAACATAATGGAGATGATACCTCCTGAACTGTCGAAGACTAGAATGAGTGCAACAAAAAAAGTGTTCGACTCAGGAAAATACATCCGGTTTGAAGATCAACAATTAGGAAGATGGTTTGACCAGATGATCTATCCTATAATCGGTTCTTCCGGTAAAGTTATGAGTGCGGCTATAATTGCACGGGATATCACCGAACGTAAGCTGGTTGAGGAGGAACACAAGAAACTCCTGCACGAAAAAGGAGAACGTGTTAAGGAACTCCAATGTATGTATGGTGTGGCCGAGTCTATTCGTACACGAACCACCCTGGATGAGATATTCCAGGATGTGGCTGAGCTCATCCCCCCAGGCTGGCATTACCCGGAGATCACCAGGGGCAAAGTCATCTTCGATAGGAAGGAGTACTTTTCAGAACCATTTGCGGAGACCGGGTGGAAGCAGTCTAGCGACATCATCGTGAACGGCGAGCCCCGGGGGTCGATAGAGGTTTATTATCTTAAGGAATGCCCGGAGCTGGATGAAGGTCCGTTCATGAGGGAGGAACGGAACTTGATAAACGGGATGGCTAAAAATATTAGCGAAGCTATCGAACGTAAGTTAGTAGAGGAGACTTTACGAAAAAACCAACAGCTAATACAGGGTATTATAGACAATTCAACTGCTGTAATATGTGTAAAGGATATCAAGGGACAGTATATACTGGTCAATCGTCAGTACGAAACACTTTTCAATATCGATCCTGAAAAAATTATCGGTAAGACTGCGAATGATATTTTTTCCAAAGAAGAAGCGAATGCATTCCAAAAAAACTACGAAACAGTGCTCAAAAAGGGCATTCCCTTAGAATCTGAAGACAGTGCAACTCTTAGCGATGGACCCCACACCTATCTTTCAATTAACTTCCCGCTACTTGATGCTACAGGTAAACCATATGCCATTGCAAGTATATCGACAGATATTACTGAACGTAAACGAGCAGAAGAAGAAATTAAGGAAAGTGAAGAAAAATTCAAAGCGGTTACACAATCTGCAAGCGATGCGATAGTATCAATAAATGAAAGCGGCGAAATATTTTTCTGGAATAAAAGCGCCGATACAATGTTTGGGTATTCTAACGAAGAGATAATAGGAAAATCATTGCAACTAATTATACCCAATCGTTTTTGGCAAGGTCACAAAAGTGGATTAAAACGATTTCGTGAAACAAGAGAGCCGAAAGTAATTGGGAAAACAGTAGAATTAATCGGCAGGAAAAAAGATGGAAATGAATTTCCGATAGAACTTTCAATTTCTAACTGGGATATGAAAGATGAAATTTGCTATTCAGGAATAATTCGAGACATCAGTGAACGCAAGCAAATAGAAAGGGCTATGCATCAAGCAAAACTTGAAGCAGAGAAGGCAGCCAGTGTAAAAGCCGAGTTTCTTGCAAATATGAGTCACGAAATTCGTACACCCATGAACGGTGTGATCGGAATGACCGGTCTGTTGCTCGATACGGAACTGAACGCAGAGCAGAAAGACTGTGTTGAAACAATCCGGGCAAGTGGAGATGCACTGCTTACTATTATAAATGATATTTTAGATTTTTCTAAAATTGAATCCGGCAACCTGTTACTTGAGATGCAGTCTTTTTATTTGCATGATCCAATAGAGGAATCCTTTGACTTCTTAGCATCAAAAGCAGCTCAGAAAAATCTGGAAATGGCATACGATTTCGAAAACAATGTTCCCGAAGTTATAATTGGCGATATTACCCGTTTACGTCAGATCCTGATAAATCTGCTTGGCAACGCAATTAAGTATACTGAAGAGGGTGAAATAGCTGTAACCGTAAATGCCGAAGAAAAAGAAGACGGAAAATACAAGATTCATTTTGCCGTACGAGATACAGGTATTGGAATACCCAAAGACCGTATGAACAAGTTATTTCAGTCATTCAGTCAGGTTGATACATCAACAACCCGGCGGTTTGGAGGAACAGGACTGGGACTTGCAATCAGCAAGCGTTTGAGTGAAATAATGGGTGGAACTGTGTGGGCTGAAAGTGAATTGGGAAAGGGCTCGGTCTTTAATTTTACCATTCAGGCAGAACTTGGTGAAGAACCTAAAAGAGAGTACATGATTGGTCCTTTTCCTGTTTTGAGGAAAAAAAAGGTGTTGATAGTTGATGATAATGAAACCAACAGGAAACTTATTTCGTACCTGGTGGACAAATGGGAAATGGATTCCGTTGCAGTTTCATCCGGGTTACAGGCGCTTGAACTGATTAGAGGAGGAGAAAGTTTTGATGTGGCTCTTATTGATATGCATATGCCGAATATGAATGGTATTATGCTATCAGCGGAAATTAGAAGGTATTGCAAACGGGATGAGCTGCCATTAGTCATGTTGACATCGATAGATAGACGCAAGGAAGACTTAAAAATCATATCAGATTATTTTTCAGCCTACCTGTTGAAACCAATTAAACAGTCACAGCTCTACAATGCAATTATATCTGTATTTAAAGAAGCAAAGGAAGAGCATGTACCAGGAAAGAGAGAAACGCAATTCGATTCGGAACTGGCGCAGCGGTATCCTTTACGTGTACTCCTTGCCGACGATAATGTAATAAACCAAAAGGTAGCGGAACGCATGCTTCAAAGAATGGGCTATCGCCCGGATATTGTGAGCAATGGTTTGGAGGTTTTGCAAGCCCTCGAGAATGTGCCGTACGATTTATTATTTATAGATGTTCACATGCCGGAGATGGATGGGTTGGACGCAACAAGGCGGATTTGTAAGCAGTATAGTAGAGAAGAGCGCCCGTTAATAGTTGCAATGACTGCAGATGTAATGAAAGGTGATATGGAGAAATGCCTTGCTGCCGGTATGGACGATTATATTGGCAAACCGATTAAGGTTCCTGAGCTTATAAGAGCACTTGAAAGAGCCGCTTCAAATAAACTTACAGAAGGCAGAAGAGCAAAGTATTTGAAGACTTAATACGTAATTAGATAATAAATAATATTTAGCATTTCGATCAAAAAATTGATGCTTCAAGGATAACCTGAAGTAGAACGTGCAAATCCTTGTAGGACAATTGACTACAAAAAAATCAGACATTTCCCTATACCCTATATCCTTATTAGTTCATATGTTGGATGTGAACTTATATTGAAACGGGGCAGGGGAGCATCTGACAGGCTATAGACATAGACTTTGGTCTTTAGCCTGTCATTTATTTTTATTTACCGGAGGAAACGTCTAATTATAAAAGTATTAACTGTAGATGGTTCTAATGTTGGTAGAGATAGAGTTGCTGAAATGCTATCCGGCATTATAGGTGTGAAACATGTTGGGAATGCTGCAAACTCTATCGATGCAGTAGACCTACTAAATAGACTGAAGCCGGATGCTGTTACACTAGATGTTAGAATTCCCGGTGAAAGCGGAATTGAAGTTCTTAAAAAAATAAAGAGGAGCCAACCTTCAACTATAGTAGTGGTACTCACTAATTTTCCTGACGAGCAATACAAAAAAGAATGCTACAGGTTCGGTGTGGATTATTTCTTTAGTAAGTCCGACGAATTTGAAAAAGTTGTGGAGGTGTTTAACAAACTGGCAGGTAGTAATGGCAAAGTTTAATTAACCGTTTTGTAAATCCATTGGGATTGAATCATTAATTAAACAGGGTTGAGTTGGAAAAAGTGACTTTAAATAATAGAATCCACTATAGTGAATGGCTGTTAAATAATAGCCATAAAGGAGGCAAGCATGATAAATTGTTGTAAGAATGTTTTTTTCGCTCTATTGGCCGGTGCTTCTGTATGGATTTTTGATGCGCTTTTAGATTACCTGATCTACGATCAGAATACGTTTTTTACTCTCTCTTTTGTGGCTCCCGATGGTCATAAGGGTTTCATTCGCTTAGGAATAATTGCGTCCTTTCTTTTTATTGGCATAATCAAGGTTATCAATAAAAGAGTTGAGGATTCAAATGCAGGGAAGGAACAGTGAAAGGAGACAAATCTGCCAATCACTAAATAAATATAGTGTGGAATCAAAACGATTTTATGAAAGTTAATCTTACTGTTATATTAATCTCAATATTCGGTGGCTTCCTTGTATGGATTACCGATTCCGCACTTGATGCGCTCTATTTTTCTAAACAAAGTTTTGAGGGGCTTTTAATCACCGATATTCCACAGCATAAACTTTTCATCAGGATATCACTTATTCTTTATTTCTTTTTATTCAGCAGCGTAATTACTGCTTATGCAAAACGCCAGAAAAAAGCAGAAGAGAAATTAGAAGACTCCGAAGTTAAATTTAGGAATGTTACCGAGCAAACTTACGACTGGGTTTTCTGGAGAAATCCGGACGGAAGCTATAAATATATTTCTTCAGCATTTGAAAGAATAACCGGTTACCTGCGTGAGGAATTGTTTAGGGATCCTTCACTAATAAAGAAGATTATTCATCCGGATGACTACGACCGTTTCAAAAAACATTTTGAAGCCGAGACTACCAATACTCTTGAGATATCTCAACTGGAATTTAAAATATTAACCCAAAACAAGGAAGAAAAAACTATCTCGCATAGGTGTCGACCTGTATATGATGAGAACGGCAGGTTTATAGGTACACGTGGAAGTAACGTTGAAGTTTCTGCCCAGGCAGAAGAACTTATTAAAAAATCTCATCAGCTTGGTGAGCGGCTAAAAGAGTTGAATTGCCTTTACGAAATTTCACGTAAGATGGTACAACCAAATTGTTCAATAGAAGAAATAATGCAAGCCACAGTAGATGTCCTCCTATTCTCCTGGCAGTATCCTGAAATAACATGCGCACAACTAACGTATAACGGCTGGACTGTTAATTCGGATAATTGGAAAGAAACCAAATGGATACAAAGCGCTGACATTGTTAACGTGAAGGGATCAGTTGGTAAGGTTGAAGTATGTTACACTGAGGGAAAACCCGAATTAGATGAAGGTCCATTTCTTAATGAGGAGAGAAACCTCATTGATGCTATCGGGATACTGCTGGGAGATTTTCTACTAAGGAAAGAGATTGAATCTTCACTTACAGAGAGTGAAGAAAGATTCAGGGCACTCAGCGAATCTACACAGATAGCAATTATTATGACTGACGAAGCGGGGAGTGTTTCATATTGGACTAAAACTGCGGAAAAAATATTTGGGTATTCGGGTAAAGAAATAATTGGGAGGGAACTTCATAGGGTTATTGTTCCAGAGCGTTATCGTGATCTTTTTAAAAAGGGCTTTGATAAATTTAAGAAAATCAGCAAAGAAACGGCCATAGGTAAAACTCTGGAGTTAACAGCTCTTAGGAAAAATGGAGAAGAATTCCCTATCGAGTTTTCGCTTTCAACCGTTAAAATAAGAGGGGAATGGAATGCTATCGGAACTGTAAGAGATATATCTGAACGTAAGAAAGCTGAAGAAACTCTCCAGCAAAGTGAAGAACAATACCGTGGTCTCTATGAGAATTCTACACTTGGCATCTACAGAACAGCACTGGACGGCAGGGTAGAAATGGTTAATCCGGCGGCAGTTAGGATGCTGGGTTATTCTTCCAGGGACGAGTTACTTAAGATCGATGTAAAGGAGAATTATTATGATGCTTCAGATAGAGAGCACTTTCAGTCTATTATGGAGAGTGAAGGGGTTGTATATGCATTTGAGACTAAATGGTTAAGGGCAAACGGCTCGGAGATTGATATTAGCGAAAGCGCAAGAGCTATAAAAGATGAGAATGGGAATGTGATTTACTACGAGGGAATTATTGAAGACATATCCGATAGGAAAAAAACCGAGAGGGTACTAATTGAAGCAAAAGAAAAAGCTGAAGAGATGAACCGGCTCAAATCTATATTTCTGGCAAACGTCAGCCACGAACTTAGAACACCACTTATCGGAATAACCGGTTATTCTGAAATGCTTAAGGATGAGCTTGAAGATCCTGAGAGAATACAGATGGCAGAAAGTATACTTACCAGCGGTAACAGGTTAACAAAAACGCTGGACCTTATTCTTGATCTTACATTGTTTGAATCCGATAATATGAGCCTGAAGCTTGAGAAAGTAAACATAGTAAATGTACTTAAAGATATAATAGACTCCTATGAATTTTCTGCGATTAAAGATGGAGTAGTTTTCAAGTTTGAGAGCCAGAGCAATAACATCGAATGTATGATAGACAGGAATGCTTTATCCAGGATGACGAACTACCTGCTTGAAAATGCAGTTAAGTATACTCACAAAGGCAGCATTAGCATTAAATTATTTTCAGACGATAAAAATGTTGTGCTTCAGATAACCGACACGGGTGTGGGAATACCAAAAGAAAAAATGAAAATTATTTTCGATCCATTCCGCCAGGTTAGCGAAGGTAACGAACGGCTTTACCAGGGAACCGGGCTTGGTCTTACGCTTACCAAGAAGTATGCAAAATTATTAGGAGGAAATATATCATTAAAAAGCAAGCCCGGTAAAGGTACTACAGTAACAATTAAGTTTCCTTCTATTAAGTATATTAACAGTAATGGAGAAAAAAACCACTATAGAAGAAGAATAGGAACACCCATTTCAAATATCAACGGATGGAGTGTGCCAAGTGTCCTGATGATTGAGAGCGAAGTACCAAGTGTGGAAATTGCAAAATATTTTTTAAAAAACTGTTGTTCTATTGACGCAATTGATAACGGCAAAGAGGCATTAATTTTGTTGCTGGAGAAAAAGTATAATGCGGTAATTGTTAATTTGGCCCTCACCGGTGATATAGATGGTGAAGAAACTATCAAAGAAATAAGAAAATTAGAGACTTATAAATACATTCCCATAATTGCTATAACTTCGTATGCAGGTATGGGGGTTAAGGAAAAATTAGTAAGTATCGGATGCTCAGATTTTATTTCTAAACCATTTAAACGAACAGAACTTATCCAGCATGTTTCCGGACTACTCGATCAACCAGGTTTTTTTTCCGATTCTTAAACAACCAACTAATTATATTATTACCCCAAAAATCTATGCATTGCCAGGTTAAATTTTTACACTTAAGTTTAAGTAAAAGGACATTTTAACATTTGGTTACACTGTGTCTGCTAATTTTCTTAAGATATTATAATGATTTAGAAAAGAGGTGTCGGCATCGGAATTGAAATCAAATATCAGAAATAATTTAAAAAAATCCGGGGAGAAATTTATGAGAACGGCAAATATCACATTACCGGCATTTATAATTTTTATTCTGTTTTCCTGCAATGTTGAAGAATTAGTAACTGAAATTGGCAATGGGAAAATAACTGCAAAAGAATAAATTGGTGCGGTCATTAACACTGCCAAAAGCGATTTTTCCTCTGATGCGGAACTGGCAGCAATTTATGGAAGAGAAGTAGATACCGAAGGTAAAGTAAATCTGCTTAATACTAGCTCAGTAAGTGCTTTTGTTTATCTTGTTTAGTCCGATTCCCTTCAAACAAATGAATTCTATGTGCCGGTTATTGGTTCTAATCCTATTTCGATAGAATCCCAAATAAATACTATGCTTTCCTTTATTAAGAATAATACTGCCAGAAATATTATGGAAATAGTATTCGGTACGCTGGCAACGGTTTCAGTTAGTGCTTCTGCGGTTTATGATGACAGCCCGCAGGTGTTAAACCGAATGCTTTCAAGGAGTGATGTGACTTCTTTCAGATCTGCAAACCTTGACTCTAAAATTGATATGTTTCTTCTGCCGGGTAAATCTCTGGATACAAGCTTTACTAACACTGCAGACTGGATAGTAAATTTTTATGGTGATACTTATTCGCTAGTGTTGTGGCTGCACCCCGGCAACAGTAACGGTGAGATTGATCTTCTATCTGATCAGTAATAATTTATAAAAAACTATAAGCAACCAGCAGATAATCTGTTTGAACATGAATTCAATTTTCTAATTGATTATTTCTATACTTCCTTTCTCAGGTAATTTTATTTTATAGTTCTTTCCCTCATCATTGTTAAGGTAGTTTTCCCGGAGCCAGGGATTATACATCTTAAGTATTTTATAATTGATATCATAAAGTGCTGCAAAGTCTGCCAAATCAGTTACAGAACTATCAAGCTTTACCTCGTAATATTTTAAAGGATGATATAATTCACCAGGTTTCAAATCAAAACCATGTTTTGTTGGGTTTTGCATAATATATTTTAATGCAACAATGCGTGCTATGTAGCGTGAAGTTTCTTCATTCAAAACAAGATTATAATAGTTATTTGTTTTTTGTCTTTGCATCTGGTTTTCAGCGCCATTGGTTCCCATATTATAAGAAGCAGCAGCCATTGTCCACGTTCCGAACATTTCGTAAGCATCTTTAAGATAATTACATGCGGCAACTGTAGATTTTTCCAGGTTATAGCGCTCATCAACCTGGCTTCTTATTTCAAGTCCATATTTTTGCCCGGTCTCTTTCATAAACTGCCAGAAACCGGTTGCCCCGGCTGGTGAGATCACATTTCTTAAATAACTTTCTGCAACACAAAGATATTTAAAATCATCTGGAATGTTATATGCTTTAAGGATAGGTTCTATAAGCGGAAACCACCTGCTAGTTCTTTTAATTGCCAGCAAAGTTGCAGAATGCCAGTATGTGTTTACAATAAACTCCCGCTCAATTCTTTCTTTAACTTCATAATTCTCTGTTGGAATCCTTTCCCCTGCAAATACAAGGTAATCAGGCACTTCCGGGGTTATAATATGATAACCTTGAGGGAAATCTTCTGCAAGATTATTCCCTGCAAAAAAGAGACTGCTAATGATAAAAAATATTCCCAGGGAGAAAATTATACCGGGTATTAAGTAGTTAAATATTTTAATTCTTTTTGTGCTCATGTTTTTACCTTTATAATTTAGATGCGAGTATATTAAAAAAATAATACAAAAGTAAATAGTTAAAGTATTAATTTATATAAATTGCAACTGGTAATTATTTGTTGAAACCTTAACAAAAACCTGCATGAATATAAAATCAAATAAACAGTACCAACCACAAATGCATTCTGCAGAGCATATACTTAACCAAACAATGGTTAGGATGTTTGGCACCGGAAGATCATTCAGCAACCATATTGAAAAGAAGAAATCTAAATGTGATTATCATTTTGAAAGAGCACTGACAGAACATGAAATTGAAGAAATTAATTCTAATGTTAATAAAGTTATCCAGCAGGATATGCAGGTTGTTGAAGAGTTTATTACCAGGGAAGATGCAGAAGAAAAATTTAATCTTGCAAGATTACCGGATGATTCGGGAGATAGAATAAGAATTATAAAGATTGGTGATTACGATGCCTGCCCTTGCAGCGGCTTACATGTTGCGCACACAAAAGAGATAGGAAGGTTTAACATAAACTCTACAAGTTTTATTGATGGAGTTTTGAGAATAAGATTTAAATTGTTTGATGAATGAGAATAGCCATGCCATATCTTTAAGATATAGCACGGCTAAAAAACACTATTTACCCATCGTTTTTAAAATTTCCTCCATTTGGTCCATAACCCTGTTCATCTTTTGCATTGTAAGCGCAACAGGTTCGGGAGACATAGGATCAATTCCTGCATCTTTTATTAACTCAGGTGAATATTTAGAGCCGCCGCCTTTTAGAATGTTGTAGTATGAATCAATTGCGGACTGACCTTGCTCGATCATCTTTTCCACTAAAGCAGTGCCGTAAATTAATGATGTTGCATACTGGAATACGTAGTAATTGTAGTAAAAATGAGGAATAAAAGACCACTCATATTGAATGTAGTCATCTACTACACAGTGTCCCCCATCGTGCCCATAGTATTTTTTTACAATGTTAAAATAAATTTCACACATATTCTCGCCCGTTAACGGTTTGCCAGTTTCAACCTTCTTGTGAATTTCCCACTCAAACTCTGCAAAGGATGTCTGGCGGAAGATGGTTGTTCTCAACAGTTCAAGATAACTGCCAAGGATGAAAAGCTTCTCTTCGTCACTTTTTGCGTTTTCAACCATGTAATTGTTCAAAAGATTTTCATTTACGGTTGAAGCAATTTCTGCGACAAAAATATTATAATCTGATTTTGCAAATGGCTGGGTTTTACTAGAGAAATAACTGTGCATCGTGTGTCCCAATTCGTGTGCAAGTGTTGATAAAGAGTTAAAATCATCGGTCCAGTTCATCAGAATATAAGGGTGAACATCATATGCGCCTCCGCTTGAATATGCTCCGCTTCTTTTTCCAACGGTCGGCATATAATCGATCCATCTGTCATCGTAAGATTTTTGTAGAGTTGTAACATATTCGTTACCCAAAGGTTTTAGAGCATCAAGCAAAACTTTTTGTCCTTCATCAATTGTAAAGTTCATGTCAACTTTTTCAACTAGGGGCACATAAAGATCATAGTAATGCAGCTCATCCAAACCTAACATTCTTTTCTTCAGATCGAGTGCACGATGAAGTGTGGGAAGGTTGTTGTTTACTTGCTCAATTAGGGTCGTGTAAACAGAAACAGGAAGATTATCTGAATTTAACTCTGCTTCTAAAACGGAAATATATTTTCTATTTTTTGCATAAACCCAATTCTTTTTTATGTGTCCGCCAAGGTTCATGCCCAGCATTTCTTTGAAATCACCGTAGCTTTCAAAAAATGCTTTCATTACTTTTTCTCTATCCTCTCTATTTTCCGCAGTACGATATTTTGTGTATGCTGATGAAGTTAACTCAATCTCCTCGCCTGTTGAAAGAGTAATTTTGGGGAAGGGTTTTTCTGCGTTGTTAAAAATTCCGTAAACATCATTCTGGTTGCCCGCAATTAATCCAAAGCTGGCAAGTATTTTCTCTTCGGCCTCTGTCAAAGTATGTTCGCGTAATCTCTGGATGTTATCTATAAATATATCATAGTCTGCAAGCTCAGATTTTTCGCTAAAAAACTGATCCATTTTTTCTTTTGGAATTTCAAGAATTTCCGGCTCAAAATAAGCTGTCACTTCACCAAACTTAGTCCCCAGTGATCTCATCTGCTGCAGCATTGCCTGGTTTTCTGAGATATTAAGATTTTCGTTACTTTGGTTACTTGCATAAACCCATGCACGCGCAAGAGTTTTTGTAAGATCGTTACCTGTTTTTAAAGCCGCGTACAGATTTGCCGAGCTTTCACCAAGCGTACCTTTAAAATCCGCAAGTTTTTCAACCTCTTTATTCAGCTTATCAACGTCCTTCTGCCAAGCTTCAACTGATGGATAGATGTCTGCAAGATTCCATTTATACTTATCTTCAACATCCTTTCTTTCCAGGGTTTGTGCTAACCCGGTTGCTATAAATCCGGTAAGAAGAATTAAAGTTAAAAGTTGTTTCATTGTTCCACCTTTTTTTGTTCAGAGTGATAAAATTGAATAACAAAATTAAGGAGAATAACAATTAGTTACTTAATATTTTGGATGGGCGGAGAAATACAGCATCTAAAATTACAATTCTTCTTATATTTCTATTCGTTTAAAATGAAATTTATCATTTTTAAAATCTAATTATAAGAGGTGAGACAAATGAAGTACTTATTAACAACTCTATTTATATTTTCATTATTATTTGCGGGGTGCGGGCAGAAAACCGAACAAACAGACGAGGAAATTACACAAGAGACCGAAAGAACAGAAATATTAAAAGAGAAAATCGCAAAGTTTGCCCCGACAGAGCTCAAGTATGATGAAAGCATCCTGGATGAGAGACAGAAAATTGTTGTGGAAAAACTTTACCGCGCAGCTAAAATTATGGATGAGCTTTTCCTCGAGCAGGTTTATTCAAAAAATAACGAGATTAAAACCGAGCTTATGGTTTTGGATTCTGAGGAAGCTGGTTATCAGCTAGAATTATTCAAAATTATGTTTGGTCCGTTTGATAGATTGGAACACGATGCCCCGTTTTATGGAACAGATAAAAAACCGGCTGGCGCAAATTATTATCCCGAAGATATGAGCAAAGAAGAATTTGAGCAGTGGATTAAAGATCACCCTGAAGATAAAAAAGCATTTACTTCCGAGTTTACTGTTATAAGAAGAGATGGTAAAAATCTTGTTGCAATTCCTTACAACGAATTTTATAAAGATAAATTAGATGAGGCAGCAAAGCTTTTACTTGATGCCGCTGAGTATGCTGATAACCAATCACTAAAAAATTATTTAACCACCCGTGCAGTTGCTTTTCTGGATAACGATTATTTTGAAAGCGATATGAAGTGGATGGACTTGAAAGATCACGATATAGAAATTGTAATCGGTCCGTATGAAGTTTACGAAGATGGGCTATTTAATTTTAAAGCTGCTTTCGAATGCTTTTTAACAATTCGGGATAAAGAAGAGAGTGAAAAGCTGGAAGTGTTCAAAAGCTATTTGAGAGATATGGAAATTCATCTTCCGATTCCCGATGAGCATAAAAACTTTGATCGCGGATCCGAATCACCGCTCGCTGTTGTTAACGAGATATTTACTGCGGGCGACACAAAAGCAGGTGTACAGACAATTGCTTTCAATCTTCCAAACGATGAAAGAGTACGTAAGGCAAAAGGATCAAAAAAAGTAATGTTAAAAAATGTAATAGAAGCCAAATTCAATAAGCTTTTAATACCAATTTCAGAAATTGTACTCGTTGATGGGCAACAGGAATATGTAACATTTGATGCATTCTTTAATCACTCTCTTATGCACGAAATGTCCCATGGAATTGGTCCCGGATTTATTACGATCGATGGCAGAGATACGGAAGTAAAGAAAGAACTGAAGGAAACTTATTCAACATTGGAAGAATGTAAAGCAGATATTCTTGGCATTTATAACAATATATTTATGATTGAAAAGGGTGAATTCCCCGAATCATTCAAGAAACAAACATGGGCGACTGAACTGGCAGGCACTTTCCGCTCAGTAAGATTCGGTATTAACGAAGCACATGGCGGCGGCAATGCTATCATTTATAACTATATGATTGAAAACGGTGGATTTGAATACGATGAGCAAACAGAAAAAGTAAAAGTGAATTTTGAAAATGCTTATCCAGTACTTAAAGAGCTTGCCACAAAGCTGCTTATGATTCAGGCAACAGGAGACTACCAGGCAGCAAAGGATTTGATAGCAAAGTATGTTGTTCTTTCACCTTCGATGAAAACATTAATTGATAAGCTTACGGTTCTGCCGGTTGATATTAAACCTGTATATGAGATTGAGCGGAGGTATAAATAGAAAGCCCCTTTCCGAGTGGAGGTCTTAATAGTAAATATTACGAAATTGTCTTTCCCACTGCTTGTCCCGATTTATCGGGAAAAGTGGGAATCCATTGTATATTAAGAGTTTTAGATTCCTGTTCACACGGGAATGATACAAAAACCTAAACTTTTAAGACAACCTCTTTTTATATTTCTAGATTATGTCGATGAAATCGACACGTTATCAGAACGTGTCGATGTTTCTATGATTTATCGACACGTTGTTTTGATATGTCGATAAAATTGTTTAAATTTGAGCAAAAAAAGCCAAACAATGTTTAAACAAAACGTACCATACAATGATCTTCCTATCCTCCCACCTAAGGCTGAACTCGAAAATAGCGAAATTCTGAAAGCGGCAATAAGTGCAAATAAGGCGTTGGCCGAGCTAAAGGGAATTGCTAAGATAATTCCCAATCACGCAATTTTAATAAATACCCTTCCATTGCAGGAGGCAAGAACTAGTTCTGAAATTGAAAATGTCTTAACTACAAACGACCAGTTATTTGAAGCGTTTGCATCAAAAGCTAAGGAATCTGACTCACAAACCAAAGAAGTCCTACGTTATAAAGAAGCTTTGTGGGAAGGATACAATAGGTTAAAGGAAAATAACCTGTTAACCACAAATCTATTCATTAGTATATTTCAAAAAATAAAAGAAACAACTGCCGAAATTAGAAACACACCGGGGACAAAAATATCAACTTCGGCAGGAGAAGTAATTTACACACCACCAGAAGGGGAAAACATAATAAGAGAAAAACTATCAAATCTAGAGAATTACATCCACAATGATGCTGATGGAACTGATCCACTAATTAAACTTGCTGTGGTACATTATCAGTTTGAGGCGATTCATCCATTTACAGATGGTAACGGAAGAACAGGGAGGATAATTAATATACTTTACCTTGTACAGCAGAAATTGTTAGAGCTACCCGTAATATATTTAAGCAAGTACATTATTGAAAACAAAAACGATTACTACTTATTGTTGAGGTCAGTGACGGAAAAGAACCAATGGATTTCCTGGATATTGTATATGCTTAATGGGATTAGTTCTACAGCCAGGGATACATTTGAGAAGATTACGGAAATAAAAGATTTGCTTGAAAGCACTTTAATAGGGATGAAACAAAAATTACCGGGCAGAATTTATTCCAAAGAATTAATTGAATTACTGTTTACTATGCCCTATTGTAAAGTTGAGTTTGTGGTTAATGCCGGAATAGCAAAAAGACAAACTGCCGCCGAATATCTGAAAGAGATTGAAAAGACAGGGTTGTTAAAAAGTAAAAAAGTCGGCAAGGAAGTACTTTACTTAAACCTTCCGCTGTTTGAATTATTGACAACCTGAAATTGAGTAGATGTATAAGTAGATAAAGTCATCCCGAGCCTGCTTATTGGTAGACAGACAAAGTCATAGACCGGCAAATACTATTATTATTTCATCCCCTCTTATGAGGGAATTTTTATGTGTCGAAATTATTATGTTAGATGTTTTATTGGTTTTCCCTAAATTTGCACTTCTTTTTTAACCATGATGGAAATTCCCTTTGACTAAAGAAATAAAAACGGAAAATAAATATTCAGAAGATGTACGGACTATTAAAAAAAATGGGCGCGAGTTTATAATTGTTGGCACTGCGCACATCTCAAGGCAATCTGCAGACCTGGTAAAGGAAGTAATTACAAACGAAAAACCGGATACGGTTTGTATTGAACTGGATGAAAAAAGATACAAAGCACTTGCGGAAAAGAAACGGTGGGAGAGTCTTGATCTTAAAACTATTATCCGTCAAAAACAGTTAAGCACCCTGTTAGTAAATCTTGTTTTATCATCTTACCAGAAAAAGCTTGGCGAAAAGCTTGGTGTTACACCGGGAACTGAATTGCTTGAAGCTGCGAACACAGCAAACGAATTAAACCTTCCTATAGAACTGTGCGACAGGGAGGTAAGGATAACTTTAAGGCGCGCTTGGCACTCGATGAATTTTTGGCAGAAGTTAAAATTTTTAACCGGCGGGTTAGCCGGGATTTTTGAAAAACAGGAACTCTCAGAAGAAAAACTTACCGAGTTAAGAAACAAAGATGTGCTTTCCGAAATGATGGATGAACTTGGTAAAGCAATGCCGGTGCTTAAAAAAGTTATTATTGATGAGCGCGATGAATACTTAGCACAAAAGATGCAGGAAGCAAAAGGCAACAAAATTGTTTCTATAGTAGGCGCCGGGCACGTTAACGGGATTGTAAAAGTAATTGAAGATAATAGAGAGATTGATCTTGAAGAAATTGAAGTTATTCCTCCGCCTTCACCGGTTGCAAAAATAATAGGATGGGGAATTCCCGCAATTATTATCACATCAATAATTTATATCGGTTACAGCAAAGGTCTGGCGGAAGCCGGTGATAACGTGCTTTACTGGATACTGGCAAACGGCATACCGAGCGGACTTGGCGCAATTATAGCTCTTGCCCACCCGCTTACAATATTAGTTTCATTTCTTGCGGCACCGCTTACAAGTTTAACTCCTGTAATTGGCGCAGGTTACGTTGCGGCTTTTGTACAGGTTTATTTTCAACCTCCGGTTGTTAAGGAATTCCAAACGGTTGCTAGTGACGCTAGCAAACCGGTTAAATGGTGGAGCAATAAATTGCTTAAAGTGCTGCTTGTTTTTATTCTTACAAGTCTTGGCAGCTTGATAGGGACTTATGTTGGTTTCTTTGAGATAGTTTCGAATGTTTTTAATTAGAATAAAACTTAAATACGTGTAAAATTACTTCCACAAATAAGCCCGCCAAAAGAAAAAAATTCCCAAAAGAAATTCACTTAACTAAAAATTACCGTGAACTGCAAAAGTTCTTCAAAGATAATTCAATCAAAATTCCTCAAAAGTTCCCACTTAATTTTGTTGAACAATTAGCAATAATCTAAATCTTAATTTCTTATTGTTAGAATTGGGGTAAAGCGAAAGTAATTGTTTAGTCCCCTGAAATAACGTTTGAAATTGAAATAGGAATGTATACACTTTTGAAACTTCAAAGGTTTTTGGGTTATTATTTTATGATCAATGATTTGAAGTATAGTGATCAGTTGATAAACATCAATTGATCTTAAAACCAATTTGCATTAAGTTACATATGTAAAGATGAAAACCCCTTTCTGAATAACTACAATGCTGGCTGGGGAATGTCCTGATTTGATGGAATAGTTTACCCGCCTCAGGCGGGGATTAGCCGGAGATAAAAAACAATCTAATTAATCTGAAATATGATACTTAATACCCGGGATGATATGCTTCAAACTTCCTGGATGATATATGAATGGATATTTTTTAAATATTTACTTTTTGAAAGTATTTACAAGTTATTAGAATATATATGTGCAATTGAATGCATAAATATATTCCACAGGCAATCATTTTGTGCAGTATAAGTAATAGTTAGCTTCCAAATTAAATCGTGATGGAAATGAATACTAAGATTTTAATCTTCATTTTTTTTCTGATGACACAACTCAGCTTTGCACAGCTTGTTCCGGAAATTGAATGGTTGAGAATTTACGATGGGATAGGTAATGGAAATGATTTTGTAAATGATATGAAAACAGATAAAGATTATAATATTTATCTCGCTGGAAGGAGTGAAGGCGTTGATGGCACACCAGATTTTACAATAATGAAATATTCAAGCACTGGTGATTCTTTATTAAATATCAGATTTATCTCATCACAAAATGCCTGGGATGAGGTAAATTCAATTGCAGTTGATTCGAGCGAGAATATCTATGCAATTGGTAGTGCTTCTTTTGGTCAATCATCATTTTATTCTGTCTTCTTCAAATATTCAACAACTGGAAACGTTTTATGGAGTAAAAATTATTTTTCCAATCCTGACAGTGTTTCGGAGGGTCTAAAAGTGGTTCTCGATCATCAAGGTAATCCTATTATTGGATATTTAAAGTATCAACAAAATTCCTCGGCTAATTTTACTAAATATACATCCAATGGGGATTCACTCTGGACAACTCAAATAAAAGATGATACCAGTGCTTATCAGTTAAACTATTTACTTGCAGATTCACTTGGAAATTTTTATGCATCACTAACGCAACTATATTTTCCCGGAGGAGGCCTTCCAGAAACGCAAGTTGTTTTGCTAAAATTAAATCAAAATGGAAATATTGTCTGGACGAGAACATTAAAGGTGGAATCGGTAAGGAATATGATTTTAGATCGTGAAGCCAATTTAATACTTGAAACGCACCTAGATGGTAAGCTCATTAAATTTACTCAAAACGGCGATTCACTATGGACTTATGAAGCTAATGGTTTGCTGACTGATATTGCTATAGATAAAGACAATAATATTTTAGTTAGCGGGTATACTGGTGGTATCGGTGCATTTGATTATATGATAAATAAAATATCTTCCAGTGGGGGGGAAATCTGGAGCAAATCATTTAACAGTAATGAAAACTTAAGAGATTATGCCCGTAGTGTGATTACAGATAATGAAAATAATGTTTATGTAACTGGTTCATCTCACGATATGGTTAGCCAAGGTTTATGTTATACATTGAAATATAGTTCTGTTGGAGAATTAAAGTGGCAGCATAGATTCGATGCTCCACATGGCATTTTTGAAAATCCACATTCCATTTCTTTAGATGATAGTAACAATGTTATAATTGGAGGTGATTACAGAGATTCAACTAACGGTACAAATTTCTTTGTAATGAAGATAAAACAAAAACTCGGAACTGGAATTCAACAAACCAATGATGACTTACCAGTGCAATACTTTCTAAGTCAAAATTTCCCAAATCCATTCAATCCAGTTACTAAAATAGAATTCTCAATTCCCAAGAGTGGATTTGTAAAATTAGAAATCTATGATTTGTTAGGACGGAAAGTAAAAGAACTTTTAAACCAAGAATTATCTGCTGGAAATTATACAGTAGATTTTGATTCTTCAGAATTATCGAGTGGAATTTATTATTACCGTTTATTTACAAAAGAATTTATACAAATTAAAAAGGCCGTATTATTAAAGTGATGAAAGCTAACCCGTGCCTCAAGCTGAAAGCTTTTCGCATTCGGCATTTGTGCAATTTAATAGTTTGTAGTTCTATTTTGGCTATGTTGTTTAGCGTAGTTTGTAATTGAAAGTTTATTCTAATTAAAAAATTGTTTAATAAAATAGACATTGTAGTTATGGGCTGCGCCTTAGCAACCACGCCGTTAGCTGATGATATTCGATCCTAAATTCTTAGAATATGAAGGATATACAAATAATAATATAAGGAGTGAAATGATGGAAAGTCCAATCAAAATTCGCCAGTTCGTTATTCTCGTAATTCTAATGACCTACCCCCTGTCGTACAGCACCGGACAACCCAAATACGCTGCCGATGTGCCAGAGTCTGTACTCACCCCTGACATAGTCCAGACCGAATCGCTGGGGGATCTTGAGTTTTTTGATGGTTTGCCCAGCAAAGAAACCGTTAAGAAAGTATACGATTTTATGGACGTATATCGCGGATCGGATGCCTTTTTAAACGGTATACCAGCCGCGTCTATCTATGCGCTCCTGGAAGGATTCAAGGAAGCTGGTGTAAAGCCCGGTGATCTGGGCCTCTTTGAGCAACTTATGGATGCTCGCTCTCTCTTCCTGACCGCAAATTCAACTACGATGTATGGTATGTTTGAAATAGACGTCAAGATTGAGCCGATCATTGTCGAGGTGCCGCCGGGAGTTCTCGGACCGGTAGATGATGCTTATTTTCAATGGGTGATTGACATCGGTCTGACTGGTCCAGACCGCGGACAAGGCGGGAAGTATCTGTTTGTCCATCGCGATTATGATGGAGAAATCCCTGATGGTTATTTTTTGGCTAAAACGCCCACATATCGTAATCTCTGCTTCTTCCGTGCCTTTGTGCAAAACGATGATCTTGAAGGAACTGCTGCAATGGTCAAAGCAAAGTTCCGTTCCTATCCCTTATCAAAAGTAGACAATCCACCTGAGCAAAAATTTCACAACCTTTCCGGGAAACAGATGAACACCATACATGCCAACGATTTTGAATTTTTTGAAGAGTTAAATGCTGTGATCCAGTATGAACCGGCCGATGCTTTCAATCCGGAAATAGTCGGTTTGTTCGCATCAATCGGTATTAAAAAAGGTCAGTCATTCAATCCTGATGCTCGAATGAAGAAACTCTTGACAGAAGCGGTTGCCATCGGTAACGCAGTAGCGAGAACAATATCTTTCGCACCACGGAAAAAAAGTGTCTACTTTTATGAGGATCGCCAGTGGAATTCTCCATTTGCCGGCATGAGTCACGAATTTATGAACAATGGTGAGCGAGTCTTAGATGACAGGATATTTTTCCACTATATGGCCACAGGAATTACTCCGGCTATGGCAGCACCCAGAGTCGGAGCAGGTTCTGCCTATGGCTTTACAGCTATGGATAGTAAAGGTCGCTTCCTCGACGGCGGCAAAACATACAAGGTTGATTTGCCGAACCCAATCCCAGTGAATAATTTTTGGTCATTCATGGTCTATTCCACGCAGCATCGTTCCATGTTGGAGACTGATCAAAAACTGGCCGGGCTTGACAGCAACAATCCTTCCGTCAAACCTAATGCAGACGGTTCTTATACAATGTGGTTCAGCCCCAAAGCTCCAAAGGGTCATGAAGGAAATTGGATTCAGACAATCGAAGGCAAGGGGTATTGCGTTCTCTTACGTCTGTATGGTCCTCTCGAACCGTGGTTTGAAAAAACATGGAAGCCTGGCGATTTTAAACTTATTGAGTAGGAAAAGAATCAGCTAATATGCAATTCAACAAGACGGCTTCATTAAGTCTTGTCATTTGCGGTTTAGCGTTATGTTGTTTGTAAATCATTTAGTTAATGAAATTACATTATAAGTAAATCAAAATATTATCATTATAAACGGTGCAGCCGCTTGTTAGTTGCAAGAGCGTTATGCATCTGATCTGGGAAAAGTATTTATAAAAAATGTTACTATAATGTTATTATAAGTTTGGTAAGCACAAGTAGATCAATACGTTACAAAGTTTATGAGTAATTTAAAATAAAAAAGCCGGATAAACCGGCTTATGAATCAACTACTCTTTTTCTTATCCTAAGTAAGTCTTTAACCTGCCGCTTCGTTTCGAGTGTCTTAAATTCCTTAAAGCTTTCTCTTTAATCTGTCTCACTCTTTCTCTTGTAAGGTTAAATCTTTCACCAATCTCTTCAAGAGTTGCAGAATGATCGCCTTCAATACCAAAATAAAGTTTAATTACTTCTGCCTCTCTTTCTGTAAGAGTAGAAAGCACATTTGAAACTTCATTCTTAAGAGATTCTTTCATCAAATCTTTATCAGGCAACGGCTGGTGTTCATTAGGAAGAACATCCATCAAGCTGTTTTTATTTTCATCACCGCTCTTTAAAGGTGCATCCATCGAAACGTGGCGCCCGGAAATCTGCAGTGCATAAGCCACTTCGTCTGTAGTCATATCAAGAATTTTTGCAAGCTCTGCGGTAGTGGGCTTTCTTTCAAATTCCTGCTCAAGATCCCTGTACGCTTTGCTTATCTTGGTAAGGTTACCTACCCGGTTAAGCGGAAGACGAACCACTCTTGACTGATCTGCAATTGCCTGCATAATAGACTGTCTTACCCACCAAACTGCGTAAGAGATAAATTTAAACCCGCGTGTTTCATCAAAACGCTGAGCAGCTTTAATTAAACCGATGTTTCCTTCGTTAATTAAATCGCCGAGGGAAAGACCCTGGTTCTGAAACTGCTTTGCAACTGAAACCACAAATCTTAAATTAGCTTTAATTAAATTTTCCTGGGCTAACTTATCACCCTTTTTAATCTTAACGGCTAACTCAATCTCTTCATTGGGAGTTAAAAGATCTACCTTTCCAATTTCCTGCAAATACTGATCTAATGATTTACTTTCGCGGTTGGTAAATTGCTTTGTTATCTTCAAACCGGTGGCACTCCTTAACTAGGTTATTGATTTGGTTGACTATCGGAATATTCTCTGACGGGGGGAGATTGTAAAACCGTCAAAAATTTATCTGGAAAATATAATAAATTTATTAGATGAAGGGAAGGAAAAAAAGATTCCCTTTTTATGCTCAAATCTCATATTTTTCTCCGGGAACCGGAAAATGTACATTTCGGTACCCTTTTGAGACTAATTTTTCCCGTAATACCAGTGTTTGTTCCTCTTCACCATGCACTAAAAATATGTTTTTTAGCTTTTCTTTTGGATTTAGACGTAGGTAATCGATTAATTCTCCCTGGTCGGCATGACCGCTAAAGTAATCCATTGTTTTTATTTTGCAGCGGACTTTATATTTTTCACCAAAAATAGTCACCTCCCGCTTATCATCCATTAACCTACGTGCTAAAGTATGCCCGGCAGCGTAGCCCACAAAAAGTACCAGGTTATTAGGGTTGCCAATATTATTTTTTAAGTGATGAAGAATTCTGCCGCCCTCGCACATCCCGGAAGCAGAAATAATTATTGAAGTTTCGGTAGCCGCGTTCAGCGCTTTTGAGCCATCAACCGAACGGACATAAGTTAGCCGCGCAAATCCAAAAGGATCATCTCCATCATTAAGAAAAACCCTGTGGGCTTCCCTGTCCATACATTCGGGATGATTTCTGAAAACACCAGTTGCATTAACAGCCATCGGGCTGTCTACATAAATAGGAATTTGCGGTATCCTGTTCTGGTCTAATAATTTATGAAGCATATAAACAATAAGCTGGGTTCTTCCAACAGCAAATGCTGGAATAATTATCCTTCCGCCCGTATCGCAGCATTCACGAATAACCTTTGCAAGTTCTTCTTCAACTTCTTCCGATGGAGAGTGTAACCGGTTTCCGTATGTGCTTTCCATTATCAGCGCATCAAGGTCTCTTAAAAGATCGGGTGTGCGGATTACAGGCATAACAGGTCTTCCAACATCGCCTGTAAATCCTAATCTTATTTT
>JAZGGS010000045.1:0-11547 GCA_036480595.1 Ignavibacteriaceae bacterium | reverse complement strand
TTACCATGAAACAAAAGAAAATTAGCATTTTAATTTTTGCTGGATTTCTTTGTTGTGTAATTTCTTTTTCCTATGCTCAGGAATCCAAGCCTCAAGTTGCCGATACCCTTCAAAATGGTAAACCGCTTTATGACCCATTTGGCCCTGAAAACTCACCAGATCACAATGGGCAAGGTTCCGGTGGAGTCGTTACTCCCAGTCCTTATGAAGGCGTCATCCAGACATATTACACGAGAATCAGCGCGGATTACCATGGAATTCAACACATGCTCGATTGCCCCTGGCAGTTCTCGTCCGGACTAAGTTGGTCGTCGGATCAAACTGAAATTTTTGGAATTTTGTTTAAAGTACGAAGTACTGGCTTTAAAAAAATACAATACGATCTGGTGGTAGAAGATACTGTTCCCCGTTATCGGTTACCCTTCGAAGCATCAATGGACTACTCTTTGAAAGACAAAGATTTTCAAGCATTTAAGTTCCGTATTCACTGGGAGACCCACCCGAAAAGCCTGGGCATGGCAGGTGTTGGAGTCCTGGTCTCGGATTGGAACCTGATGGTGGCACGTGACCTCCAGATGGACCGAAAATGGGATATTGAATTAACCTTGGTACAAGTCGCAGGAGGTTACATTATGCCCCTTTCGCCTAAAGTGGGCGGAGTGAATATTGCGATATGTGGTGCGGTAGATCTGCTTGGAGTGAAGCATCTAACTTACAACTCAGACAGAAAGAAATTCTATGGAGCGAAGATTGGTTCTATTGGATGGTTGGTGGGAGCGGGTTGGAACGCCCTCTCTTCTTTGAATCTTTCAGTGTATGTAGGTGGAGAGTGGGGCTTCTCCACCGGTACTGTGGAATTACCAACATTTAAGATTGTTCGGGCAGATATTGGACGCAATACGCTTTATTTCGGTATGCAGTTAACCGGACGCTACTTTAACTTGATTGGTGGTATTCAAAAAGAGTGGGAATACATAGATTTTCAGAATACGGTCTCTTCCGAAAAAGGTTTACGCTATTATCTGGGTGCAAATTACTATGTCCGCAGATGAAAGGAGGTTAACCCATGCATTCGAATGTTTTTATTATCATTGTCTTCTGTGGTCTCGCTGCCTCATGCTGTAGTTTTCGTGGTGGCGGAACGTTCCCTGGTACTCTCGAGGTCTCAAAGGAAGTCTCACTCAGCGAACTCTCGCATTACTACAATGAGCAAACGAACGGTTTAATCAAGTACGTCTTACTCAATTCAGAGCGTTTCGACACAACAATGAAATTTGTGTGGGATCCTTATTACAAAAAAAGGATTTTACCTGATTCGAATCTTAGCGTTGAGGTATTGCAGGAACTTTTTGAATTTGACGAGAAGCGTTTTGTCAACGAATCCGGGCAAGAAGATTTTCTTTCGGCTACTTACCAGTTTTACCGCAGCCAGCCGTACGACAGTAAAAGACAAACGTATGAGCGTCCATACCGTTATCTTAGTGCCTGGGGATGCCTTTTTTTTCCTCCGATAAAAAAATTAAGACAATCGCTTCCTTTCTATCATTCAAAATTTACATGTGATTTTAATCCGAAAACAGTCACATCCAGATATTTTGATCCGGAATTTCAAAAACAACTTGATGAGGAAACTCAGACCGAGTTGACCTACGGGAACAAACTTCGTGCATTGTTTAATGGCTCGGAGTCATTTCCGCAAAAACTAAGGTTAACCGCTGAGGCAAAGAAATTTCTTTACATTGCGGTAATGACGATGGTGGCAGATGAAACAGGGCGAGAGCTTGTGCGTAACATGGTGAACGCAAAACGTAATGGAGTTGATGTTCGACTAATTACAGAGGGTTCTTACGCGTTATCAATTTCGAACTATTGCATCGGTGTGTTGGAACGAGAGGGGATTCCTGTCGTGCGCGTTGATGACAAATCTTTGAGCCACCTGGACAGGATGTTTCACAATAAAATTTGGATCCGTGATGGGGAGGAAGCAATTTTGGGTGGGATGAATGTTCTTAATTACCAAAACAAATCGGACGGTTTCAATTTTCTTAACCGTGATACCGACATCCTGGTGCAGGGACCGGCGGTGACAAGCCTATTGGAGAGTTTCATCGAACTTTGGAAAAAGTATGACACCGAACTCCGACCGATCGCATTGGGAGAGTACACTCTTGCCACCAGGTTGGCATCTGAACGGGCTGAGGGAGTTCGCGGGAGCGAAAATTATGCACGTTGGTTGGGAAATCCTGAAACGCGGATGAATGGGATATGCCGAACGGCAGTTCAGGGAAACAATGCTGAGCCGCAGAAGATTGTGATGCTGCTTCTGAGGTATCTGGAAGAGGCGCAACACTCTTTCTATGTCACAAATCCGGAAATTGAATTCGACCTCGATCGCAAGATGGAATATATTGACATGCTTGCAGAACTGATGCAGAACAAAGCATCTAATCCGGATTTCTATTTAGCATACATCACTAACGGCTTTGATGGCGGACTGGGCGAGAAAAATATATTTATCCGAAGAAGTGTCCGGGACGCGAACCTGTTAGGGGAAAACTTTTGGGAGGACATGTTAACTCCACTTGTGGACGAAGACGGTCACGACGTAAACCAACGGGTGAGAAGAGCAATTCACCCGCTAATTCAGGTCGGGGTTCACGGCTTTCAGTATTTCAATTACATTCATGCAAAGGAATTTTATTTCGATCGGCTTCTGGTGGGTATAGGTAGCTGGAATTTTGATGGATTTTCTGCCAACAATAATCATGAGTGTATTATTTTTTGTTTGGATGAGAATTTACGGCTTCAAATAGAACACCAGATGGTGTTGGATATGGTTAACTCCGTTCCGATTATTCGGTAATCTGAAAAATAATAATGAAAATATTGTTGCATCGGGGACTTACTTTTATCAAATACAAACTAATAATTTTCTTCAAACAAAAAAGATGATTCTTTTAAAGTAAGATCTAAAAAGTTTTTATGAAAATATTGGCAGTTGTTTTCTAAGCTGCATTGCTGTACTGCGCCTTAGCAACAACGTCATTATATCTTTTAAAACAGAAATAGAGAGAACGAATAATGCACAGCGATCTAGAAATAACCCCATCAGTTACGGTTCATAAACTACTAGAGACATATCCGGAACTTGAAGATGTCTTGATAAGTATCGCGCCGCCGTTCAAGAAACTGAAGAATCCCGTTCTTAGAAAAACGGTCGCTAAGGTCGCAACAATAAAACATATCTCATCCGTGGGAGGAGTTCCACTTGGTGAGCTGATTGCAAAGCTTCGAGATGCTGTAGGACAACCACCAAGTAAAATGTCATATCATGATGAGGAATATTTCGGTACGCAGCCCAAATGGTTCTCACTTAGCAAAGTAACTCTATCACTTGATGAGGATAAGGTAGAAAACAAGGATGAAATGACACTAGTTGCTATTCTGAGAGAGTCAAAGAATGTGAAAGCTGGTGAGATAATTGAACTGGTAACAACATTTCTTCCTGCCCCAGGAATCGATGCACTTAGATCAAAGGGCTATTCGGTATGGGTAAAAAAAGAAGATGAAGGCATAATAAAGTCATACTTTCTAAAGCCTGAATCCTAAACAAATGGAACAAGATATTTGATATAACAACGCGTTAGACCGGTCTCGATATGTAAATAGCATTTTGTAGTTTTAGTGTTTAGTACAAAAAATAAATAATAAGGTAGGCAAAGTTCTGTTAAATAAATTTTTAAATAATTATTGGCATTTCGTATTAAAAGTTCATGATGCCTTTGCTAAAGACAAATAAATGCCGGATGTCAGACTTAAAAATTAGGTGATGAAAATATGAGCCCACAGATTCATACTATCAAGCTTGGTTTTGATCAATGTTATCTTATCGGAGATAAAGATTGGATAATAGTTGATGCCGGAGAGTCAAATAAGAAAAAAGAATTCCTTAAAAAATTAGCGGGCTTAGGAATAAAACCAGAACAGATAAAACTGGTTATTATTACGCACGGACATTGGGATCATATAGGATCAGCAAAGGATATTAAAGAACTTACCGGGGCTAAAATTGCGATGCACGAAAATGAAAAAGAGTGGCTGGAAAAATCTATTATTATTCTTCCACCCGGGGTAACACTATGGGGAAAAATATTCGCTAAGATTATGTCGCTTTTCAGACCGTTGATAAAAATCCCATCCACAAAAGTTGATATTGTTTTAGGTAATAAGAGTGTATTCCTAAATGATTATGGAATAGCAGGATTCATAGAATATACACCCGGTCACTCATCGGGGTCTGTTAGTGTTATCTTGGAGACCGGCGAAGCATTTGTCGGAGATTTACTAATGAATAAGTTTCCTCTGAGGATGTCTCCGGGACTGCCTATTTTCGCAGAAGATTTATCTAAAGTGAAACAAAGTCTGGAATTATTATTAGAAAAAGGTGTAAAAAAAATCTATCCTGCGCATGGAAAACCATTCCACGCCGATATAATACACAAAGAATTGAAAAAGCTGAACAAATATAATTTTTAACCAGGCAGGTCGAAAGCCACGCTGTTGGCGGGGTAAACTTTTTTGGTGTTCGCTGTTTGTGCAATTATTTATTATAGCAGTAGTGTGGCGCAGGTTGTTTGCCAGGTATTACGCACAACCGGTTTTTTTCAAGAAAAAGGAATTCAATCATCATTATTGGATAAATTAAAAGACTAAATTTAAAGAGGAGTATAAAGTCATGTTAAAACGAATTGATTTTATCGGCATCACTATATTGGTTATTATTTTTTGTTTAGCTTCTCAATCCAATGCACAGGTTAAAGAAAAAACAAGTGAAACAAATTCACCGGTAAACATTGCCAACTCTGAACAATTTTCACTTTTTTCTTCAAACACCCAACAGGAATACAAAATCTATATTCATCTGCCATCAAGTTATTCTAGATCCGATACAATCTATCCTGTGATCTATGGACTTGATGCTGATATTGGATTTGGAATGAGTTCAGAGATGAGCACATTACTTGCATTTAGGAATGAGATGCCCGAAGTGATTATAGTTGGTATTGCCTATGGGGCGTATCCCGGGCAGGAGGGTAACAATCGTATAAGGGATTATACTCCAACAGTAGTTGAGGAATATGATACAAGCGGCGCTGCAGAAAATTTTTTAAGGTTTATCCGTGATGAACTTATCCCTGTTATTGATTCCAAATATAGAACAAATCCTATTGACCGAACACTTTCCGGCGCTTCCTTAAGTGGTCTTTTTTCCCTATATGTTCTTTTTGAACATCCCGGTATTTTCAATCGATATAAAATTTCCAGTCCATCGTTATGGTGGGATAATGGTGTTACTTTTAAAATTGAGAAAAAATATTCTGAAAAATATTCGGATTTACCGGCAATAGTTTTCCTCTCAGTTGGTGACGATGAACCAACGACGGAATCCTGGAAAAAATTGATCCAGGTTTTAGAATATAGAAATTATAAGAGTTTAAAATTAACAACAATGATGTTTGACGATGCGCCGCATTTAACAGCATGTATATTGGCTGCTGTTAGAGGGATAAAGGCAGTTTTTTTAGATGAATAGATAAATTTTAATAATTTGTGTTTTAAGCTGCATTGCCGTGCTGCACGTTACGGAGCGGCTAATATGATTTTATCATTGTCAGCTATCTTCTTTATGTAACTATTTTTTTTACTTAAATAACTTTTACATACATCGTTTGAATTATCTCCTAAACAAGAAATTGATCCCATCCCCGATATTATGATCCGTTTTTTATTCAATTGAAATCTCTATAAATATGATCCGGCATCAAATAAAACGCCCCCCAAAAGTAATATTTATTTTAATTACTGAATTCACCTTTTATTGAATCTAACAATTCCATGATGACTGAGTAAACCTTTTTCATTTCATCATCAGTAATACAATATGGCGGTAAAATATATACCGTGTTTCCAAGCGGTCTTAAAAGCACACCTTTATCAATAACATAATTCCAAATGGAATCTCTTAAACTACTGTAATACGAATTCTCTTCGGAAGACACCACATCAAAAGCAAGTATGGTTCCAAGCATTCGGCAATTCTCTGCCGCGGGATGTTCAATTAATCGGGGCAAAAATCTTTTATGATTATTCTCAATTCTTACAAGATTTTTACTAAATTCATCCTTTTCTATCAAATCAAGACTAGCCAACGCTGCAGCGCATCCAACAGGATTTGCTGCGAAAGAATGACCGTGCAATAACATTTTACTTTTATCAGGGGATAAAAACTTTTCGTAAATATTGTTTGTAACTGATGTAACGGCAAAAGGTAAAGTTCCACCGGATAATGCTTTTGACAGGCAGATAATGTCCGGATTTTCGATGATGTGATCCGTTGCTAAAAATTTACCGGTACGGTAGAAACCCGTGGCGACTTCATCAGCAATAGTCAGAACATTATATTTCTTACAAATTTCGAGCATCTTATTTAATACTTCCGGTTCATAAATAATGATTCCGGCAGCTCCCTGCATTAATGGCTCAAATATAAAGGCGGAACAATTTCCTTTTGACAAAAACGCTTCAAGCTGATTTAATGTTTCATTTTCACTCCCCTTAACCGGCACATTAATATATTCAACATCAAACAGGTAATTGATAAAAGGTTCTGAAAAAACACTTCGAGCTCCAACTGACATTGCCCCAAAAGTATCCCCGTGATAGGCGTTTTTTAATGCGACAAATTTATTCCGGGTAATACTTTGGTTTTTCCAATATTGTATGGACATTTTTATCGCAACTTCTACCGCGGTCGATCCATTATCGGAATAGAATATTTTCCCCTGGTTTTCGGGAAGAATTTTTAGAAGCCGTTCTGATAATTCAACTGCTGATGGATGTGTAAAGCCTGCGTAGATTACATGCTCGAGCCTATTCAACTGCTCAAATATTTTTTCAGCAATATATGGATGTGAATGCCCGTGAATATTAACCCACCACGATGATATTGCATCTATATATTCCTTGCCGTTTTCATCAATTAAAAGCGTCCCTTGTCCCTTAACAATCGGAATGGGTAATGGCGCTGTTTTCATTTGTGTATAAGGATGCCAGTTAACTTCTATATCTCTTTCTACCAAATTCATTTATTTACTAATTAGATAATTTTAAATTTTTCGGAATATATTTTTATTGTTTCTCTAGTAATAGATTCTTCCTCATCGAGTTTCCCAAGCAATTTAATTCCTGTATATTTTAATATTATATCTTCTGTTCCCGGGTTAGATTTACCATTAAAAACAATTCCGGTAATCCTCATTCCCCTTTGCTTTAATGCTTCTATAGAAAGAATAGTATGATTTATACTTCCCAAATAGTGCTTGGAAACCAAAACAACTTCCGCGTTAAGATGCTTAATCAAATCAATCATCATGTCATTATCATTTAAAGGAACCATCAAACCCCCGGCTCCTTCGATAATAATATTTTTTTGGGTTTCCGGTAACAGGATTTTTTTTAGTTCAATTGTAACGTTATCAATTGCTGCAGCGGCATGCGGAGACGCCGGTCTGTTTAATCTGTATGATTCGGGATAAAAAACTGTTTCTGAGTTTGAAATTAAATTTTTTACTTTAATAGTATCAGAGTTTTCTAAATCACCTGCTTGAATTGGTTTCCAGTAATCGGCCCTTAATGCTTCCACTAATATTGCCGAAACAACTGTTTTACCAATTTCTGTTCCTATTCCAGTTACAAATATTTTTTTCATTTAATTTCCTTATCGGAACATGCCATTTATTGGAGATTTACACTGATCTAAAATATTAGTATGAATTTATATTACCTGCGTTACCTTGGTTCTAATTTCTATTATTTAAATTTGATTTTATTACATCAGTCAAATCCTTAATTTCTTCCTTCGTGTTAAAAGTATGCAAACAAATTCTTAATCGTTCTTCACCATTGGGAACTGTTGGATACATTATTGGACGCACATTAAATCCAGCCGCCTGAATATTTCCCGCAACACGTTTAACATTTTCATTACCTTTAATAATGATACATTGAATGGGGCTATTACTATTAATCCTTTGAATTTGCAGATTATTTTTTAACATCGATTTGAAATAATTAATCTTATTATTCAGGTTTAATCTTAATTCGGGCTCGTCCGATAATATGTTATAAGCGCAATCAATGGAAGCAAGATTGTGGAAAGGCAAAGCGGTTGTATAAATGAAAGACCGGCAGAAATTGATTAAATAATCCCGGGTAATATTTGATACCAATACTGCTGCTCCATGACATCCCATAGCTTTACCAAAGGTGTGCACGCGGATAAAGATATTATCTTCTATTCCTAAATCACAACATTTCCCGGTTCCATTATTGCCAATTGTCCCGGTTGAGTGGGCTTCATCCACAATTATAAGTGCATTAAATTGACGGGATAGTTTAACAATATTTTCAATATCAGCCTCGTCACCATCCATTGAATATACTGATTCGATAGAAATGAAAATATTTCCAGTAGTCTGTTCCAATTTCGATTTTAATTCTTCAAGATTATTATGATTAAAAGAATATGATGTGGCTTTGCTTAAACGGATGCCGTCTCTAATCGAAGCGTGTATCAAAGAATCATATAGAATGGTATCGCCTTTTCGCGGGATTGTTGAAAATATTCCAACATTAGCATCATATCCCGAATTGAAAATCAATCCTGCTTCAGCATTATGGAAAGATGCGATTTTTCTTTCAAGTTTTTCATAAAACTCTGAATTACCCGAAATTAACCTCGAACCTGTTGAACCTAATTTATCTTCAGTAAACGGATAACTTTTAAGTTTGGAAGGTAATAATCTTGAAAAACCTAAATAATCATTCGAACAAAAATCTACCAATTTATTATCATCAACCGGTAGTGCCCTTAAGGAATTTGATTCTACTCTTTTTCTAAGAGCGGCTTTTAGAGTATGTTCAATTTTGAATCTGCTGCTAATTTTCTACCTCTTGTAAAGTTTCTTGATGTGATTTTCTTGGTTTAAGTCCTAGACTATCAAAAAGAATACTATCTTTACTTTTACCAACATTTCGGGTAGTCAACAGCTTATCACCGGAAAATATTGAATTAGCCCCGGCAAGGAAACATAATGCCTGTGCTTCGTAAGACATACTTTCTCTACCGGCGGATAATCTTACTATTGATTTGGGCATTAGAATTCTTGCTGTCGCAATCATCCTAACAATGTCCCAGGTTTCAACCGGTTTTTGTTCACCGATTCTCGTACCGTTTAATTTTACTAAAGTATTTATTGGTACCGATTCAGGTTGCTGCTCTAACGTGGCAAGAGAATGCAGCATACTTATTCTATCATCTTCAGATTCACCCATACCGATAATTCCACCTGAACAAATTGACAACCCGGATTTTCTAATATTTTCCAAAGTCTGCAGCCTGTCACCATACTTCCGGGTAGTAATTATTTCTTTATAATAAGCTTCGGAGGTATCAAGATTATGATTATAAGAGGTTAAGCCCGCAGCTTTCATTTTTTTTACCTGCTCTTCAGTAGCCATTCCAAGTGTACTGCAAACTTCTATTCCTAAATCATTTACAGCGCTTATCATTTTTAAAACTTTATCAAAATCTTTATTATCTCTAACATTACGCCAGGCTGCACCCATACAAAACCTTGTAGCTCCGTCTGCTTTTGCTTCTTTAGCGGCATCAACAACTGTTTCTAAAGGAAGTAACGGTTCCACTTCAATTTCCGCATCATTTTTTACAGACTGTGCACAATAAGAGCAATTTTCAGAACAGCCCCCGGTTTTGATTGATAACAAAGCACAAACTTGAATCTCACCGCGTTCATAATATTTTTTATGTATGTCTCCGGCATAATCAATAAGCTGCATAAGTGGTGTATGATATACTTCTGTTATTTCTTCTATAGTCCAGTTATTTCTTACTTCATCTTTATGATTGAATGAGAATTCCATTTTATCTCCTTGCGAATATATTTACAGTACTATTGATAATAAGTATAATAATACTTAATACACTAGGACGTTTTTATAAGTGAATAATAAACAGTGTGTTAATCGGAAGTGTTTTTAGTAATCTTTTTAATAATGTGGGAAAATATCTCCCCGGTATTATAAGGTCTTGAACCTGGAATGTGAAGGAACAAAATCATTTTATTAATAATTTAAATATAAAAAAAATGTTAAAAACAGACTATCACTAAATTTTAAAATAATTAGTATGATGAAAAAATTATCAATGTAATAGTAACACCAAGTTATTATTAAAAATATAACTTTTGTGTTACCGAAATGCTGAAGAATTACACGTTAGGCAGGTAGCGGATAAATAATATTCGCTACACATTTTTCAAATTATATCTCTTCCTCTCGTTCGGATCGAGATAGAGTTTTCTCATTCTTATTGATTTTGGAGTAACTTCGACAAGCTCATCATCTTTAATGTATTCGAGTGATTCTTCGAGAGTGAATTTTGTTGCCGGAGCAATCTTTATAGCTTTATCTGAACCGGAAGCTCTCATATTTGTAAGTTTCTTTCCCCGCTGAACGTGCACTTCGATATCATTATCTTTATTATACTCACCCATAATCTGTCCGCGGTAAACTTCATCTCCGGGTTCGGTAAAGAACTTACCACGATCCTGCAAAGAGTTAATTGCATAAGCCGTTGAGGGACCATCGTGCATGGAAATGAGTACGCCGTTTTGCCTCTGCACAATCGAACCTTTAAAAAATTCGTACTGATAAAAGCGATGATGCATAATTCCTTCGCCTGAGGTAATAGTTAAAACACGATTTCTCAACCCCATTAATCCCCGGGAGGGAATATGAAACTCAAGTGCTGTGAGGGATCCTTTCTTTTCCATTTTAATCATTTCACCACGTTTTTGCCCTACAAGCTCAATCACTTTCCCTGAATATTCGGTCGGAACATCAACAGTTAATATTTCAATCGGCTCGGCTTTTTTGCCATCAATTTCTTTGTAGATAACTTTCGGCGGACCAACAGCAAGTTCGTAACCTTCGCGGCGCATGTTTTCAATAAGAACCGACAGGTGTAAAATTCCTCTGCCCGAAACTTTATAAGTATCCGGCGAACCCGTTTCGTGAACTTGTAAAGCAACGTTGTGCTCAAGTTCTTTGTACAACCTGTCTCTTAAATGCCTGGATGTTACATACTTTCCTTCTTTACCGTAAAACGGGGAAGTGTTTACTGTAAAGTTCATGCTTATCGTCGGTTCATCAATTGCAATAATAGGTAACGGTTCAGGATTTTCAGCATCAGCAATTGTATCACCAATATCAATATTATCTATACCAACCAAAGCACAAATATCGCCGGTGGTAACTTCATCAACATCTTTTCTTTCAATTCCTTCAAAAGTAGATAATTGCTTTATGGAAATATTGTGAATTGAACCATCTCTTTTTATAATGCTTAATGAGTTGCCTTTTTTTAATGTTCCCCGGAAAACTCTTCCGATACCAATTCTCCCAACA
>JAZGGS010000044.1:0-14876 GCA_036480595.1 Ignavibacteriaceae bacterium | reverse complement strand
TGTCTGATGAACAACCAATAAATAATATCATTAAAAATAGAATTGTGTAAAAAGTCTTCATTATTTTTTCTGCTGTTTATGTAAATGATAACGAGAAATGTTATCTACTACCCTTAATATGAAGCATAAAAAACTATCACATAATATATCACAAATTTACAAAATCAGTAAAATAGTTGCGTATTCACTCTACAATCACATTAATAACTGATTGCCAGTCAAACGCACTCAACTGAGCTATAATCCCATCTGTAAAATTTGCAAAGCAAAACTAATTATCTTTTGTTCTTTTGTCAATTTATACTTTATTTCTATAAATCAATTTATATACTTTACAACGGATACAAAGTGATACATTGACTTACATCAACTCTTACTTTAGTTTTAAACCCAATTATTTATGAAGAAACTTAAACAAATAGTAATAATAATTTTTGGGGTTAACCTCCTACTACTAATTAATACCGGCTGCGATGATACACTTACAACAGAAGAAGTTGATAATATTGTTATGCCTGATTCAAATGTGAGTTATGCAGAACATATTGCAATTGTGTTCGAGTTAAAATGTGTTAGCTGTCATAATTCTTCTCAAAGAGAAGGAGGCGTTGATCTTTCCACATGGTCAGCAATCATTTCAGATCCCAGAATTGTATTTCCGGGTAGTGACAGCACAAGTGTGTTAGTTTGGACTATTGAATACAAACCGGGATTTCCTCCCATGCCGCCTCTTCGATATCCGGGTTTAGTACTTAACCATATTGATGGTATAAAAACATGGATAAATGAAGGTGCGAAGAACAATTAGAAATGAAAGAATGAATGGATGTATTAATGTATGATTCTATTTGTAAGTTAAAAACACGTAACGTAAACTGTTATTCAAATTAAATCCATTTCATTTCTTTATACCAATCGCATGTTCGCTTTACACCTTCTTCAATTGAAACCTTCTGCGTAAATCCTAATTGGTTTTTAGCTTTTGTAGTATCGCAAATCCAGGCGTGCTGCGTAAGGTCTTTCGATTTTTCAATATTTAAAGTTGCAGGTTTTTTACTGAACATTGCAAAGAACTGTGCAAATGCTGCAATTGTAAAGACTATGAAGTGAGGTATTCTTATTCTTACCGCTTTTTTACCAAGTGCTTGTGCAGTCACTTCTCCAACTTCATCCCAGGTATAATATTTTTCAGAGCTGATGAAATATATTTCTCCAGCCGATTTATCAGAAGTTGCTGTTAAATATAATCCTTCAACAAGATCGGCAACGTGAATCAAGCTTAAGACTTTTTTATCAAATCCTATTAATGTTGTTAAACCTTTACTAAATGCTTGAAAGTAGATAAATATTTCAGTATCCCGTTCACCAAACACAGCAGGTGCCCGGCAAATTGTAACCGGCAGTTTATCTGAATAAGAAAGAGCAACGTCTTCTTGCTCCTTTTTACTCCTTCCATATGTAGTAAGTGGTTTGCATTCAGTCTCTTCATTAACCGGCTTGCCATCGTAAGAAGGACCGGTTGCGGTTTGACTGCCAACGATCAAGAATTTTTCTATTGTATTGGGAGATTCTGAAGCTACTTCAAGCATAGTCCTGGTTGTTACAACATTGCCTTTAAAATAACCTTCAGGAGTTTTTGCCTTTACTACACCGGCAACGTGATAAATAAATGAAGCATCCTTAAATGCCATTCTTAGATTTTCTTTGTCTAACAATCCCCCGTCAAATATTTCAACAGGTTTATCTTTAAGCCACCGCAAATCACTTGTTTTTCTTGTTATACATCTAACAATCAAATCTTTGTTTAATAATAAATCTACTAGATGACTCCCTACAAAACCGTTTGCACCGGTAACCACAGCTATTTTCTTATTGCTCATATTTTTAACTCTATTTGATTTTAACTCTATTTTATGATAGATTTTAAAACAAAACTTACAAAAAACTTAAACATTTTAATATCTGTAACATTCCATTTTAATCAAGGAGGAATTTTTGGATCTATTTGAAAAATGCTATGACTTCACACGCGCGGATGAAGTGAAGGCATTGGGTGTCTATCCATACTTCCGTGCAATCCAGGCAAATGAAGGACCCGTTGTACAAATTGAGGGTAAGAAAGTTATAATGGCAGGATCAAACAACTATCTTGGGCTTACTTCTCATCCACATGTTGTTGAAGCTGCAATTAAAGCTGTAGAAAAATATGGCACCGGCTGCTCAGGATCGCGATATCTTACCGGGACATTGGATTTACACATAGAGCTGGAAACAAGACTCGCTAAGTTCTTTAATAAAGAAGCTGTCCTGCTTTTCAGCACAGGTTATCAATCGGCACAAGGTGTTATTCCTACATTGGTTGGAAGAAATGAGTATGTAATTTCTGATAAAGACAACCATGCATGCATTGTTGCCGGTACTATGATATCTAAAGGAGCTCTGGGTAATTTAGCCAGGTACAGGCATAATAATATGGATGATCTGGAAAAAGTAATCTCAAAAATTCCAAAGGATGCTCCAAAGCTTATTGTAAGTGATGGAGTATTTAGTACAGGAGGCGAAATTGTTAACCTGCCAAGGATGAATGAAATTGCTAAAGCCAATAATGCCAAGATTATGATTGATGATGCACACGCAGTAGGAGTTATTGGTAAAGGGGGAAGAGGTACTGCCAGCGAATTTGGACTGGATGATGAAATTGATTTATCGATGGGAACTTTCAGCAAAACTTTCGCTTCTCTTGGTGGATTTGTTGCCGGAAAAGAAAGAGTTATCAATTTTATTAAACATTTTTCTCCTGCATTAATTTTCAGTGCATCTCCAACCCCCGCTTCTGTGGCGTCAGCATTGGCTGCACTCGATATCCTGGAAAAGGAACCTGAAAGAGTGCAGAACTTGCTTAATAATGCTGAGTATATGAGGAAAGGGCTTAAAGAGAAAGGCTTCAACATTATTGAAGGAAGAACCGGTATTGTTCCTGTAATAGTTGGTAATGATGAAATTGCATTTAAAATGTGGCGCTTACTTTATGATGGCGGTGTTTTTGTGAATGTATTCATAGCACCCGGTGTTCCCGAGGGAAGACAAATGATGAGAACCAGTTATATGGCAACTCATAAAAAAGAGCACCTTGATGAGATCATTAGCGCTTTTGATGAAACTGGAAAACAAGTAGGATTAATTTAATTTCTTTCTAACAAATTATTTTAAGCATACCTTTGCGGAACGGGGTATGCTTTTTTTATGAGGAAAAAATATGAGCTCTGTTAAAGTCAGATCAATTTCTAGTAAAAAGGACCTGAACGATTTTATAAAATTCCCCTTTACAGTTTATAAAAATTATAAGTATTGGGTTCCTCCATTAAATATGGAGCAGAAAAATCTTCTTAACAAAGAAAAAAATCCTTTCTTTAAAGATGCTGAAGCAGAATACTTCCTTGCAGAAAGAGATGGCAAAATTGTTGGAAGAATTGCTGCAATAAAAAATAATCTGCATCTCAAATATCATAATGATGATTCAGGACAATTCGGATTTTTTGAATGCATTGATGACCAGCAAGTAGCCGATGCACTCTTTAATAAAGCAAAGGAATGGATTAAAACGAACGGCTTAAAATATATGAAAGGACCTGCTAATCCTTCCAGCAATGATGTTTACGGAATGCTTATGGAAGGATTTAATGATACTCCCCGTTTACTCATGCCTTATAATCCTGAATACTATATTAAGCTTTGCGAAAATTCTGGAATGAAAAAAGCAAAAGATCTTTATGCATGGAAAATAGAATCGGAGAAAATTCTTACCTCTGAAAAACTGATACGCGTACAGGAAATTGCCAGGAAAAGATATGGTTTAAAAATCACCCAGATGGATATGAAAAACTTTAATAAGGAACTTGATAAGTTTAAATATGTATACAACAAAGCATGGGCACCCAACTGGGGTTTTGTTCCTATGACCGAAGAACAGATTGATGCAATGGCAAAAGATATGAAACCACTAGCTGAACCATCACTGGTTATTTTTGGTGAGATAAATGATCAGATTGTTGGAGCAGCATTGGTAATGCTCGATTACAATCAAATTTTTGTTGGAATGAATGGGAAACTATTTCCTTTTAATTTTGTAAAACTTTTTACACAAAAAAAGAAAATTTCCTGGGCAAGAATTTTAACTCTTGGCATCATTCCTGACTTTCAGAAAAAAGGATTGGACGCAGTTTTTTATTGGGAAATTTTACACCGTGCAGCCAAGCTTGGTATAAAACGTGGAGAAGCAAGCTGGGTTTTGGAGGATAACGAAATGATGAACCGCGGACTTGATGTGATGAACGCAGAACGATATAAAAAATACCGTATCTGGGAGGTTGAGGTTTAAATAATAATGAAATCTTTCTTTTTATTATTCGCTCTTAGTTTTGCAATGATATTTTTTAATTGTTCTGATGAAACTAGTGAACTGCTTAAAACAACTTACCAGCGCAATTTTAATAAAGCAATAATTTCCAAATATCTTCACTCCGAAAATCCTGAAGAAGTTAAAGCCGCACTCCTTTCGGTAAGCCATTCTGAAGATACTTCATTCATTCCAATGATAAAGCAGCTAGATTTCAAAGAACATGCAGAGCTATTCTTTTTTGCTATTGGGCAGATTGGTAAATGCACAGTATCAACAAAATTTCTTTGGTTTAAAGTTTATAGCGATGACTTTTATCAAAACTCAAAATTTATTTTCGAAGCAATTGGTAAAACCGGGACCGAAACCGATTTAGAAAAAGTCTCAGAAATGTATGCAAACTTCGATGGACCTGTATTTCCGTTTGAAGGAATTTCACTTGCAATCCGCCAGTTTGCTTTTAGAGGAATTAAGAGTGATGTATCGAAGCAGATTTTAATTGATGAAGCAACAAACCAATTAAGTTCAATTGAAAGAAAAAGTGATGCGATTTTTACTTTGGCAAGAATCGGCAGCACTACCAAAATAAATAATGCACTTATAAATATTTTAAAATCGGAAAAGGTTGATGCTCAAAGTATTGAATTAAAACAATATGCACTGATGAATTTCCGCACTCAAAAATATTTTCCGGAAGATGAAGATCTTGTTAATACTCTTTTAAATGAACCTAATATTTTATTACAGATTGAAGCAGCAAAAACTCTCTGTTACAAAAGAGTAACAACTAAAGAAGAACTAAATGCATTTTTAAGTTTAATCGATTTTAACAATCCGAATGTTACTACTGCAGCAGCAACTTCATTGCGAAATATTCATATAGAAAATGAAGAGTTAAATAATTATTTGAAGAATTATCTTTTAAAAAAGATTTATACTGTTCTTCCTCCTCACACGCTTGGTGAGTTAATTGTAAGCATGGTGGTTTTGTTCCCTCATACATTAACTGATATTTCACCGGACATGTTTGATGGTAAAAAAATTCCAGCAAAATATTTTTATGATGTTTCAGGTTACAACAATAAAAATTTAACCTATTTAAATTTACTTGTAGATAAATTTAGCCGTGATAGTAGCATAAGTGATAAAATTTCCATTCTTTCAAATCTGTTAAAGTTTCAAATATCCTTCCCCGAAAATGAAAATTTGCGAAATGTTCTGATGAGAAGTCTTACTTCAGAAAATGCACCGCTGGTTTCTGTTGCTGCAGATGGAGTTGATTCTATCTTCATCATAAAAAACTCTGATAAACTTAAAAATATAATTTTGATCCAGGTTGAGCGCGAACTAAACAATCCTGATTTTATTGAAGCAGTGATGTCAATGGTTAATCTTTCAGAAAAAATTGATGATGATTTTTATAAAGAAGTAATAGAGAAAACGAAAATTTCAACTCTTTATTCATTAAGAAAATTTATTTCTGATAAAACCGGGATTAATTATAAAGGGGAAAAAGATTTAACTCACTATTATGATATTGTTAATTATTCTTTAAAATATAAATCCGCTGAAATAAAAACTGATAAAGACAGTTTTGTAATTGAATTCCTTCCCGGATACGCACCTATATCTGTTGGTAACTTTTGCAAACTAGCTGAAGAAGATTTTTATAACGGAATTGAATTTCATCGCATTGTTCCCGGGTTTGTTATCCAGGCAGGCGATCCTTCGGGCACAGGATGGGGCGGACCGGGTTACGATATAATTTCAGAGTTCTCTCCCCTTCCCTACGAAGTTGGAATGGTTGGTATGGCAAGCGCCGGAAAAGATACTGAAGGTTCACAATTTTTTGTTATGCAGGGTAACTATCCCCATCTTAACGGAAGATATTCTCTGTTCGCAAAAGTTACAAACGGCTTTGATGTTGTTTATAAACTCGAACAGGGAGATAAAATAAACAGCATTCAACTGATGCATTAAGGCATTGCAGTTTCATACTTGGCAGCATGCGGTGGATCTATTTTTTTTAACTTTTCAAAAATCGTTAAATCTTTATAATCTCTTAGCAAATCCATTATCTCACCATGCTTTGCATCAAAAAAGGTAGTTAACAGAACACTCTTTAAACCTCCCTCTACTTCCCACATATTGTAAAGGTTGTCTATCAAACTAACCATTTTTTGTTGTCCAAGGATTTTATTCTGCTGGTAAATATCTATACCGTAGTGGTAATCAAAAACAGTAGATCTGAATTTAGAATATTTTTCTGCGAGCAAATCGTTAACTAAGCCCCACCTGTTATATGAACTGCTGCTTGAGAGCCATCCGTTTGAAAAACCACTGGTTGCACCAAGGTTTACAATATCCTGCGCTCTCTGGAAATATTTTGTACCACCATATTCTCCAAAAGTGTCCGTATCAAAACCGATAATTATCATTGCATAAAATTCGAGGAAGCTTGTTAAACCATCAAAGGTGCTCTGTCCGGAATAAAGCGCCTGTCCCCTTTCATACCTGAATGACCAGGCACCATCATTTACAGTAAGCATCGGCGAATTACGTGTGGATTGATATACGGGGCGCTGGCTAATAACAACAATTTGGGCTGTATAATCTACATCTCCGGCTGCTGAAACAAAAAATATAGTTAGGCTGCAATCTATTTTTGCACCATCCCAGTTTTCGGTAGTGAAGCGGGTTGCGTTTATGTAGGTTTCAATAACATCTGCAAAGTCGGCAAGCAATTCCCTGTTATTAGCAGGTAAGCTTTCGAAATTCACTTCTACCCTGCAATTTAGTTCCTGCGCCAATCCGGCTGCAGAAAGTGCGAGAAATATTATAAATATCTTCATCATTTCTTTTTTCAATTAAATAAAATTTTTGTTGATTTAATATATGAATTTTGATATACTGCCTCAACAAACTTTTGGGTATATTATTATGAGAGTTGTTTTACTACTGACATTCCTTTTTTGTTTCACAATTAACTTATTTGCACAGTTTAATCCCGGGGCAAAGCAAATATCGCTATCTCATTCCGATGTAGCAACTCCAAACGATGTATTTGCACTCTTTAGCAATCCTTCCGGTCTTTCACAATTAAATTGGAGAGAAATAGGAATATATTACTCGCCTGCTCCTTTCGGGCTTTCGGAACTTGCCAACGGTTACGTTGCTTATATAGAACCATTTAGTTTTGGATCGGTTGCTTTTGGTGGGATGACATACGGATTTGAACTTTACAGGGAATCAAAAATATCACTCGGTTATTCCTATAATTATGATAATAAATTTTTTGCCGGTGCGGTTATTAATTATCATTCCTTCTCAATCCAAAAATATGGAAGTGCAGGTGTTATTTATTTTAATCTGGGTGGGCTAGCTTACATAACAAATGAGATAAGATGGGGATTTGCGATAGACAATGTCAACCGTACAACACTTGCAAATGAAGATGACCAAATTCCTATGGTATTTTCTACAGGTTTTAGTTATGATGTTATAAATACTTTTACACTAAACTTTGCACTTGAAAAAGATATAAGGTATAAACCTTCGGTTAAGCTGGGTATTGACTACGACATTATTCAATACATCTCTTTACGTGCAGGCATTGCCAACGAACCTTCTACTTTTTCTGCAGGAGTTGGTATTAATTATTCTATCTTCAGTCTCGATTATGCTTTGATCAGGCATCCCGATTTGGGATTAACCCACCAGGCAGGAATTGTTTTAAGTTTTGGAAAGGATGAAACACGCAGGGCAAGCATCAGGAAAAACCTGGGGATTACAAAATGATTTCAAGTTTTCCATCATCAAGCCGATGAAACAATTTTCAATCACATTTATTTTTTCAGCTTTAGTTTTAACTGCTGCATCTTTTGCACAAACCGATTCAACTTATCTTCGTACCGAAGAAGTTTTAGAAGATATTTTACAGGAACCGGTTGGAGAGTTTGATAACTCTGATTTGTACGAGGAGCTTGAGTATCTTATAAAAAATCCTGTTGATATTAATAATGCAGATATTTCTGAACTTCAAAGACTGCCGGGGATGGATCTTGCATCAGCAGAAATGATTATCAATCACAGGAAAAAATACGGTTACTTTTTCACGGATGGTGAATTGAACATGGTGCAAAACCTGGATAATGAATTAATTAAAAAGATATTTCCCTTTATTACCGTTAAAAAGGTTGAAGTTGCAGAGGATGTTGATGATAAAGCAGTATATCCCTTCGGTGAGTTTTTAGCCAATTCTGGTTTGTTATTGCGCAGCAGGGTTTCGAATGATCTGCAAACGAGAAAGGGTTTTGTGGCAGGAAAATTTGAGGGGACAAAACCGAAGGTATATAACAGGTTATTAATTAATTACGATAAAAAATATCAGCTTGGTTTTCTATCAGAAAAAGATGCGGGTGAGGTTTCATTCGATGAATTTACAACATATCATTTTGCAGTAAACGATATTGGCATATTACACAAAGCAGTTGTGATGGATTATATTCTTGAGTTTGGGCAGGGTCTTACATTATGGAGCCCTTACGGTTTTTCCAAAGGTTCTGATGCAATTTACCCTGTAAAGAAAAAAGATAGAATAATAAGACCCTACACAAGCGCTACCGAAGTTAATTTTTTCAGGGGTGCAGCTGCCTCAATAAAGCTAAATAATTTTATCGTTTCCGGTTTCTACTCAAATAATACAATAGATGCTAACATCGACTCGGTTACAGGAGAAATTTTTTCTTCGCCTGAAGACGGACTTCATAGAACTGAAAGCGAAATAAGGAAGAGGAACAGTGCGCGCGAAAAGATGATGGGCGGCAGGATCGATTATATATCAGGTAAAAAATTTAAAACAGGTCTGCTTTATTACCAATCCGAGTTTAGCAATTCTTTCCATTCTTCTTCTGTTTACGATATTAATGGAAATAAATTTTATTACACTTCAGCATATTACGATCTTTACCTAAAAAACATTAACCTTTTTGGCGAAGTTGTATATAACGGAACTTCGGTGGCTTCAATAAATTCTGTGCAAATTGCAATTACGCAGCGTTTCGCATTTATTACTTCCATACGAAGTTATCCAAGGAATTTTATTAGTCTTCATGGTTTTGGATTTGGAGAAAGATCGGGTGCAACAACAAATGAATTTGGAATTTATATAGGTTTCAAATGGCGCACACCAATCGGTTTACTTAATTTTTACTTCGACCAGTTTAAATTTCCTTATGCAACATATACTAACCCATTGCCAAGTGAAGGAAACGAGTACCTTGTAGATTTTCTTAGCAAACCGCTTAAAGGTTTTTCATTAAGATTAAGATACAAATACGAAAACAAGGATGTTACAGAAACTATTGATAATAACGACAGGCTTGTTAAGCGGTTAAAGCAGACAATACGAGCTGAACTTATCTATAACGTCTCAAAAAAAATAAGATTAAAGGGAAGATTTGAATACAACAGCTTCAGGATTTCTGCAATTAATGAAACGGAAGATGGTTACCTGTTCTTCCAGGATTTCAGGTATTCGCCGACTTCTAACTTTAATCTTTACGGCAGGATAATGTTTTTCAGAACAGAATCTTTCAATTCTGCCATCTACCAGTACGAAAATAATTTAACGGGTGTGCTAACCAATATGGCTATGTTTGGTGAAGGTATGCGCTGGTATATTTTGCTAAGGTATAAACCGTTCAGGATGTTTACATTATCTTTAAAATTCTCTGAAACATACAAACCAAAAGCAAAAACAATCAGTTCCGGCAATAACGAAATAGAAGGAAATATTGACAACCGGGTTTCGTTCCAGCTTGATGTAAATCTTTAAAAATAAATTTATAATCCATTCTGCGAAGAATCAAAAGGAAATCCTTTTATAACTGGTAAAAACAGATTTTTTAGTTTGAATGGGAAGTTAAATCTGTTTTTGATTAAATTGTGTATGTTTATTTTAGATGTTAAATTACAAGTCTAAATAATTTTTAAAATATATTGTGGGATTATGCAAAGTTCTAAAATTGATTTTATTACCAAAAATAATGACCTGATAAAATTCGCACTTTCTTCATCACAGGAATTTCCGAATAACTTATGCGAATATTTAGTTAGTGAATACGAAATTGAAGCTGTTGTACTTACAAGAGTAGTAGATAATAATTTTGAGGTTCTGGGCAAATCTAACGAAGCCAGGAAGGCGCTGGTACCCAGCACAATGATTAGCTGCGAAAATTGTTTGCAGTTCAGTTTCGAATCAACAGAAACAAGATTTGACGTAAACCCGCAATGCGAATTCAAAGCCACCGATCATGTGCTTATTGAGGGCTGTTTGCATATAAGTATAACCGAAAAGGAAAAGGTTGTACTAAAGTTGGCAAAGAAAACTGAATTTACAAAGATTGACCGCGATAACCTTGTGGTTGTTGGTGAATCGATAAGAAACCTTTTGAAAATATGGAGCGGCAGAAAAGGCGGTTTGAGCAGTGGCGTTAGCGATATTATATCATCAATTGGACACGAACTGCGAACTCCTTCCAACAGCATTATGGGTTTTGCTTCGCTCCTTGGAGAAGAAAATCTTTCAACCTCGCAAACAGAATATCTTAACACACTTAAAGAAAATGCATATTACTTATTATCACTTCTTAATGATCTTATAGATATCGCAAAACTGGATAGCAATAAAGGTACAGTTGAACGCACCGCTGTAAATATCAAACAATTTATTTCTGAACTTTTAGGATTGTTGGAAGCGAAGATTGACAAATCACGGATTGAATTTATTGTTAATATTAATGAGGAATTACCCGATACAATTAAATTAGATTCTCAAAAACTGAGATACATTCTTCTTAACTTAATTACAACTTCGTTAAGATTAACAGAAAGAGGAAAAATATCGCTTTCTGTTTTCTCTTCGGAAAAAAACCAGTTAAGAATAAGGATTACAGATACCGGCATCGGAATTCCCTCCAACAAACTTAACGTAATATTCGAACCGTTTTCAATTACTGACTTATATACTTCTACAATTGGAAGTACAACCGGGCTGGCATTAACTCTCACTAAAAAATACATCGATTTTCTAAACGGCGAACTTGATGTAACCAGTACAATTGGTAAAGGTACAACATTTAATATTGGTATACCTGTTGAGGAAATAACTGAAATTGAAGCTCAGATTAGCATGCTGCCCAAATCGAAGAAATTAAACAAAGTGCTTGTTATTGAAGATGACTATGCAACCTCAAAACTATTGGGCAACTACCTTAATAAATGGGGTTACGAACCAACTATTGTAAATTCTGCTGAACAAACCAGGCAGATAATTGAGAAGGAATCTTTCCTCGCAATATTAATGGATATTGTGCTGCCTGATGCTAACGGGTTGGAACTTCTGCAGCAGATAAGAGAATATAAGAACACAAAGCAAACTCCGGTTATTATTTGTTCTGTTGAAGCCGAACAGCAAAAAGCTTTTTTAATGGGTGCTGTTGAATATTTTGTTAAACCAATTAACTACAAGTACCTTGTTGAGGTGCTAACAAGTTATAGACTTAAACGAGATTCTAATATTCTTGTTGTTGATGATGACCTTCCTGCATTAAACCTTATGAAGGAAGTTGTTGAACAAGCAGGTTTTAATCCTGTTGCCGAATCCGATTCGACTAAAGTTATGGACACAATTGAAAATTTAAACCTGGACCTGGCAATAATCGATCTGGACATGCCTGAAATAAATGGTATTCAATTAATCGAAATGATTAAATCTAAAAAGCAATTTACCAATCTTCCTATTATTATTTACACAGGTAAAGAAAACTACGAAGAAGATGTTAAAGGAATTGATGGACTGTTTGACGAGCTGTTGGACAAGAACAGTACTAATATTGAAGATTTGCAGGAAACTGTTACGGCAATGATAAACAGGTATGATGAACCTTCCACCCCTGAAGAGGTTAAGGAACAAAAGGACACGGTTAAAATATTACTTGTTGAAGATTACAAACATTCCCAGATTATCGTTACCCGGCTGCTTAAGAAAAATAACTTCGAATCGATTGTTGTTGTAGAAAACGGGCAGGAAGCTTTAGATGCTGTTAAAGAACAAAGATACGATCTGATTTTGATGGATATGCAGATGCCTGTAATGAACGGTTTTGAAGCCACGAGAAAAATAAGAGAGCTGGAAAAATATAAGGATACTCCTATTATCGCGCTTACCGCTTTTGCAATGAAGGGAGACAGGGAAAAATGCCTGGATGCAGGCGCAACTGATTATATTCCTAAACCGATTGACAGCCAGGAATTCCTGAAGAAAGTAAAGTATTATACTGAAAGTAATGAACCTGTTAAATCTTAGGTTCTCTTCAATTACAGCCAGCCAAGTATTTTATTGATCATTTATTATTTTTTAAATAAATTTTAATTGCTATTTAAAATTAACATAATATCACCCGGATGAGTACAAAAAATTGTAAAGTGAGATTTGCTCCAAGCCCTACAGGATTCCTGCACATTGGCGGACTCCGTACAGCTTTATATAATTACCTGTTTGCTAAAAATAACAACGGTAAAATTATTTTAAGAATTGAAGATACAGACAGGAACAGGTTTGTTGATGGTGCGGTTGATAACCTGCTGGAAACTTTACATTGGGCCGGGCTTACTTTTGATGAAGGACCGGAAACAGGAGGAGACAGTAGTCCCTATTTTCAATCTGAACGGCTAGAAAAATATAAAAAATATGCTGATGAACTCATTAGTAAAGGGATGGCATATTATTGTTTCTGTACACCTGAAAGACTTAAAACATTAAAAGAGAAACAACAAAAGGAAAAATTACCTCAAACAAAATATGATAAGCTTTGTCTAAATCTATCAAAAAATGAAATTGGTGAAAAATTAAATTCCGATGTTGCAAAAGTTGTTAGATTAAATGTTAACCAGGATCAGCAGATTTTTATTGATGATGTAATAAAAGGACAGGTTGAATTTAATAGCAATAATATAGATGACCAGGTTTTAATAAAAAGTGACGGCTTCCCTACTTACCATCTTGCAAATGTGGTAGATGATTACCTGATGGGCGTAACTCATGTTATAAGAGGAGAAGAATGGCTTTCATCAACACCAAAGCATCTTTTATTGTATGAATATCTTGGTTGGGAAAAACCGGTTTTTGCACATCTTCCGCTTTTGTTAAATCCCGATAAATCTAAACTAAGCAAAAGACAGGGTGACGTTGCTGTTGAAGATTACATGAAGAAAGGATACCTGAAGGAAGCGTTAATAAATTTTGTCGCTCTTCTTGGTTGGAATCCTGGCGATGAACAGGAATTTTTCACGATGGAAGAATTGGTTAATAAATTCAGTTTGGAAAGAGTTCATAAAGCCGGCGCTGTTTTTAATATCGAAAAACTTAATTGGCTGAATGCCGAACATCTTAGGAGCAAACCTAACGATGAACTTCTTTTAATGTTAAAAGATGAATTATCTAAATCCGATTATAAAAATAAAGTATTTGATGATGATTATCTTCTCTTAGTAATTGAAGCCATGAAACCGAGAGTTTCGTTTGTAAATGAGTTCATAACGAAGTGCCCTTACTTCTACACAGAGCCAACAGAATATGATGAAAAAGTTTTAAAGAAAAGATGGAAAGAAGATTCGCATGATCTTTTGAAAAAGCTGCGTGATAATTTTGCGGAGTTAACAAATCCACTTAAAGAAGATTATGAAAGAGCACTTCAAAAAACTGCACTAGAGATGAATGTAGGTAATGGTACATTAATTCATCCTCTAAGAATTTCTATATCAGGAATGGGTGAAGGACCCGGCGTGTATGATATTGTTGTAATAATCGGTAAAGATGAAACTATTAAGAGAATTGACCGAGCAATTGAAAAATTAAAATAAATACAAAATCTAATTAAAGAACCTAAATGGATAACCAAATACAGAACAAAGAAGAAAATAATGGGAGCAAGCCAACAAATTTTATTCGCGAAATTATTAATGAAGATTTGCGCACTGGTAAGCACACAAAAATTCATACAAGGTTTCCTCCGGAGCCAAATGGTTATTTACATATTGGTCATACCAAATCTATCTGTTTGAACTTTGGCTTAGCGGAAGATTATAATGGATTGTGTAACTTAAGATTCGATGATACAAATCCTACAAAGGAAGAAATGGAATACGTTGAATCGATAAAGGAAGATATAAAGTGGCTTGGATTTAATTGGGGTGATAGAGAGTATTATGCGTCCGATTACTTCGATCAATTGTATGCATACGCTATAAAGCTTATTAAAAAAGGTAAAGCTTATGTTGATTCGCTAAGTGGTGAAGAAATAAAGGAATACCGGGGCAAACCAACAGAATCCGGCAAAGAAAGTCCTGACAGGAACCGCCCGGTTGAGGAGAACCTGGATCTTTTTGAAAGAATGAAAGCTGGTGAATTTAAAGATGG
>JAZGGS010000043.1:0-2404 GCA_036480595.1 Ignavibacteriaceae bacterium | reverse complement strand
GTTTTATGTCAATAATTTATTTAATTATTTTAAATAGTTAAATGCCTTAATGGTGATTTTTTCCGGACGGCAGTGAAATTTCAAGATATTTTTTCAATAAGTATAGGGTCAAAAAACTTAAATTATAATTTGATAAAACGGCCTTAGCCGGTGAAAGCCGTTTGCCTTGAAAGTGGCAAAATAGTTTGAATTTTGGTCTGCAATGAAATAGGTTCTTAATCTCAAATTAAACCCATTATCTTGGGAAGGCCTGCACTCATGAAAAATGATACAGGGTCTCAGGAAAACGAGAATAACTGTTATGACCCCAGGGATGCGGTCGATTTTTATTCTCACATCGGACCCGAGGCTAAAAGATTCTGCCGGGTAGATGCCCTGTTTGACGAGAAACGGATAAATAAACAAAAAAGAAGGCAATTATACTGAAAAACAGGCAGTATGTTACGTCACCTCTTGCGAAGCTGGCTTAAATACTGGTTCTCGGAATTAGTTTTATTGGGCATCTGCTTTATTAAGGCTCCATGTTGTAGGTATACTTACTCATTAGTGATGGTTTAAATGACCGAACAATGGAATATAGATTTGAAACCCATTCTTATTTTATGACTAATTTCTCCCCAAACCTTAAAACAACTATTCTTAATAACGAAAGAGATATTATAAATGCAAAAATCAAAAAAGAGCAGCATTCAAAAAAACAGAAATTCACTTGCTAATGTTGCTTACGAAAAAATAAAGCGCATGATCATCACTTTGCACTACAAACCGGGCGAATATCTAAACGAATCCGAAATATGTAAAGAATTTAATTTTACTCGGACACCCGTACACCTGGCCATTCACCGACTAGCGTCAGATAGGCTGATTCAAATAATTCCTCAAAAAGGTATCATTGTGCAGCCGCTATCCATTGATGAAATGAAAAATATTCTTGAGGTACGAAAACTAATCGAACCCTATTGCTGTATGCGCGCAGCCGAAAATGCAACACCCGAAGAAATTGACCAAATGTTTGCACTCCTAGACTTGGCTCCTAAAATGATAGAAAATCGGGATATTCCCGGTTTGGTGGATTTGGATCATCAGTTTCATCAGATGATTGCCAACGCTTCCAAAAATCCGGTACTAGCAGAAATGTTATCCGGACTTTACAGTAGAATTATAAGATACTGGGCAGCCACTTGGACAAATAGTAAAAGGTTGCAGATTGTATATAATGAGCATTCAAATATTCTTAAGAAAATTAAATCTCATAATGCAAAGGTAGCCGCTTTAGCGATGGAAAAACATATTGATTCGATAATGAAAGCAAGTCTAGGAAGTGATTCTTAAACCTGTCAAATTATTAGTCGACATCAGAATGATGTATCACTGAAAAAATGGGCTTTTATTTTTATTAGCTTGCTGATTACTCAAATTCAATAGGAGAATAGTAATTCAAGGTCGAATGTGTTTTATTGTTAAAAATGCATAATATATCTTTCGGCTTTATTCTTTTAAATTATCTTGTTTTTATGTTTCGATTGCGAGTCAGTTCACCTTCTAATGTATGAAAAAGATAATTCTGTACGCGTGATGTCCTGACAACAACTTGGCCAGTTCATGCTTGGCAATATCCCAAACGTTTTAACGTATCATGATATTTATATTCATAATTTTCAATACCCCCGCAGTAATGAAAGGTTAGCCATTTAGGAGGGTGACACTTTTTTATAATAAACATCAATGTGTGTTGTATGTTCGGTTAATTTTGCATTCCTCCAGCTCCTTATGGACCAGCCAAAAAATTGGTGAAAATGAATATCTATCAACGTTATTGGTTTTGAAAGCGCTTACCAATTTGAAGTATGTAAGGTCACCTACCTATACCTGGTTGACTGCATCAAGTTTACCCAGGTCAAGGCTCAGATTGACAATTCTTTTAAAGAATCGGCAACTCTTGTGAGTTCTTATATATACGCGATTTACACGAGCTTAAAGACCCATTCTTATCATGGCCTTTGGCACTGTATTCTAAGTAATGATCCACTCGTATATTTTGTCTGGAATATGGCTGATACTTGCTCTTTGAAATAGTTGTTGACATAAATATATCATATTTATAAATGTGATATATCACTATAACAAAATACAAAGAAGGAGGTATTATTATGAGATTCATGTCGAGATTGATGTTAGTGGCCATTACCGTGATGTTGTTTTTCATCGCTCCGGCCTCCGCAGTCACGTGGGAGATGGCCGGACCACTTCCTGCAAGCAATTTTTTGACTCAGAACATCGACGAGTTTGTGAAGAACGTCGCTCGCCTCTCCGAAGGGAAATTCAAGATCAACCTTCACGTCAGCGGCGAACTCATCAAACCCCAGGAGACGAAACAGGCCGTGCGCACCGGGCAGATTCCGAT
>JAZGGS010000042.1:0-5907 GCA_036480595.1 Ignavibacteriaceae bacterium | reverse complement strand
ATTAAATACGGTAAAGAGTGGAGATTTTACGGCGGTCTTCTTTTTGGGTTTGATATTGTTAATAATCAGAACTTTATTAAATATTGATTGTTCAAAGGTTTGTAATGAAAATTTTATTTCTCAATTTTTTCTTTTCGTTCCTGTTATTACCAACTTTACTTTTTGGTCAGAACAGTAGTGATGAATCTCTCATTTTAACCGGTTGGCTTCATGCCGATTCAAAAATTATTCTTAATAACTATAAGCAGAAGCAGACTGTTTTTTCTGATGAGTTGCCCGGAAGAAAAACTCCGGTGCTTTCCGGTATTCTTTCTGCCATAGTGCCGGGAGCAGGACAAATTTATAACGAAGATTACTGGATTGCAGGGATCTTTCTTGCTGCCGAAGCTGCTTTAATTACGGTTGGTGTTATTTATGATAACAAAGGTGATAAGCAGACAGAAAGCTTTGAGAAATATGCCGACGAAAACTGGAGCGTTGTGGATTATGCCGAATGGTTGAATACTTATGAGGGTGCCGAAATTAATATTGATCCTGATGAATCCAAACTGCCATGGCAAAGAGTTAATTGGAGTGAGTTGAATGATGCTGAAACCGGTTCACATCATCTTCCTCCTCACGGCGAACAGCAGTATTACGAACTGATCGGCAAGTATCACCAGTACAGCTCCGGATGGAATGACTTTTCCGGCGGAGCTAATGAAGACCAGGTTTCTCCAAACTTCTTATTTTATTCAGTTGAAAGAGGCAAAGCAAACGATTATTACAATATTGCCAGCAAGGCAGTCATCGGAATCTATATAAATCATTTTCTCAGTGCACTTGAAGCTGTTTGGGGTGCAACAAGGTTTAATAACAATATTGCTCTTAATGTAAGGGTAAAGAGTATTAACTTTGCAAACAGGATAGAGCTTGTACCGACTCTGAATTTTAGATATAGTTTTTAATAGAACAAAAATAACTCACCTATACACAGAATCCCGAATCCAGTACCCATAAAACTTAAGAGTCTCGTTAATTTTGGGCCTTTTTTTATGGGATTAAAAAATATCTTGGTATTTCCCCGCGTGATTGATTAAGTTAGTTCCATAGTTAGACACCTTTATTGAGAATATTGATGTGGAATAGATTTTCTTACATAAATAAGGCTCATCTCTTAACAAGGTTGCTTGTAAACGTAAATTCAACAACTTTCCTTCAACTTAAACTTCTAAACACAGAATTATAATAATATTTATATGAGGCTGAAAATGAATATTCGTTTTACTGTAATTTCCTTCTGTATTTTTCTAATAGTTAATGTGCTTGCGCAAAACGGTCCAAAATATCTTGTTGAAATTTCTCTCTCAGATGATAAAAAACTTAATAATCTTGAAGATCTTAAAATCCCTGTTTTACATTTTACGGATGAATCACTAATTACTTTACTAACCCTGCCAAAACTTAACAAGGTTGAAGAACTTAATATTAATTACAGAATCCTGGATGAGAAAAAAGTAAATGATAAATATTTCATTGTTTCTTCATCAAATCAAACTGATTTTGTTAGTAAGATCGCTGGCGAACAAATTGTATTCAAAGGTGAGAGGAATGCCATCGTAAAGAATTTGAATCGGAGTATTACTGATTTAGTGAAAAAAAACATTAACAGTGTTGAATTGAAAGGAATGAACCTATTTAAAAATGAAAGGTTTATTTTACCTCAAACTGATTTTCAAATAAGTGATTCTACTATTGCTCAAATTGTATCTGCTGTTAATCCTGATAGTGTTAGGTATATAATCCAAAGCTTACAGGATTTTGAAACACGTTTTCTCTTTGCATCCACAAGAGATTCTGTTGCAGGATGGATAAAAGCTCAGTTTCTCCGTTGGGGTTATACAGATGTTGTAATAGATTCATTTGAATATAGCGGTACCTGGCAGAAAAATGTTGTAGCAACACTGCCAGGCATTTACACGCCTGATAAAATAAATATTGTGGGAGGGCATCACGATTCATATTCATCGGGGAATCCTTTAGTATTTGCACCCGGCGCAGATGATAATGCAAGCGGTACCTCGGCTGTGCTTGAAATGGCAAGGGTATTGAAAGAACAAAATTATCAACCGGAATCTACTATCAGGTTTATAACCTTTGGAGCTGAAGAATATGGTTTGTGGGGAAGTAAAGACTATGCTCTTAAAGCATATAATTCTGGGATGGATATTAAAATTATGATTAATCACGATATGATTAGCCATACATACAGTCCGGTTGCTAGTAGTACTGTTGATATTAATTACTACTCAGGATTTGAGTATTTAAGAGAGCTGGCAATATATTGTACTCAAACCTATTCGCTTCTCACACCTTATTATGGCAGCCAAAATAGTGCAGGCTCAGATAGCCATTCATTCTGGCAGTTAGGTTTTCCATCGGTTTATTTTGAAGAAAGAGATTTTAGCCCTTTTTACCATTCCCCGGCAGATACAATTGGTAACTATGATATGGATTACTGTGCTGAAGTAATTAAATCCTCCTGCGCAACGCTACTTACACATATTGCTGTTCCTTCTCCAATAAGGAATTATACTTTAGTTGATGGAGGGAATGGTAGTTCACTATTATTAAGCTGGAGCCCGAATGTAGAACCTGATTTGGATGGTTACAATATTTACCTTGGTACCTCAACAGGAGTTTATGATAGTACATTCAGCACTGTTGATACAGTTTATGTTCTTGATGGATTAACGGAAGGGACAACATACTACGTTGGAGTTTCAGCATATGATCATAACGGAAATGAGAGTATAATTGTTGAAAGAAATGCAACCCCGCTGGTTCTCCCGCTTCCGCCATCCGGGTTCACTGCTTTACCGCAATGGTTCCAGGTAGAGCTTAACTGGAATGCCAACCTTGAATTTGATCTTATTGGTTATAATATCTACCGTTCGGAGATAGAAGGGGAACTTGGTGATAAACAAAATTCCTCAATTTACACAGATACTGTTTACGTGGATAATAATACAATTAACGGAGTATACTACTATTACACAGTAAAGGCAGTAGATAACCAGCTGAACGAAAGTGAAAATAATACAACTTTACGTTCAAGAGTTGTTTCACTAGATCAGGGAGTACTTATAGTAGATGAAACAGCCGATGGAGATGGTTCACCTATGAATCCTACAGATGAACAGGTAGATGATTTTTATAATGAACTTCTTTCAAATTTTAATAGCGAAGAATATGATCTGATAGAAGAGGGAAGTATAGGATTGGCAGATCTTGGTGCATATTCATCAGTTATATGGCACGGAAATGATACAGAAAATATGAGCGCACCGTTTGATTACAAACAAAGTATAAAAGAATATTTAGATTTAGATGGAAACTTTCTTTATACGGGCTATCGTCCATCCAAAGCATTTGAACAGGTGCTGGGCCTGCAAGGTTCATTCGGCCCGGGTGATTTTATTTACGATTACCTGAAGATAGATGAAACGCGAAGCACAATATTTGCATTATTTAACGGGGCAATCGGAATTGAAACCGGATACAGTAATCTTTTTGTTGATTCAGCGAAAACCCTTGCATCAAACCAGTTTCATTTAAAAACTATTGAAAATATTGAGCCTTCCAGTGCAGGAACTGCAATTTTTAAATATGGAACTATGTTTGATTCAACTACAACTCAAGGTAGCTTAAAGGGTAAACCGGTTGGTGTAGAATATATTGGGACGGATTATAAAGCAGTAACGCTTAGTTTTCCGATGTATTATATGAACTTATCAGGTGCAAAAGAATTAACAGAATACATAATGGCAGATAAATTTGAAGAAGTAATGCCCGTTGAAAAAGATGAAAATGTATTACCATCAGAATATAGTCTTTCTCAAAACTATCCTAATCCGTTTAATCCTTCAACAAGAATAAAATATTCAGTACCACAAAAATCTAATGTGGTAATTAAAGTTTTTGATCTATTAGGAAGGGAAGTTGAAATATTAGTTAACAAAGAAAAACCAGCAGGGAGATATGAGATTGAGTTTGATGCCAGTAATCATTCTTCAGGAATTTATTTCTACAAACTACAAGTAGGTAATTTTGTTAAGACTAAGAAGATGATTTTACTAAAGTAACTCCTACAACTTAATTTCTTTTTTCCAACCCCTGCTTAACTAAATAGGTAGGGGTTTTATTTAAGAGCAACTAACACTTCCACTCCCATGCAAGTAAAAAATATATTAAAATAAAATAAATTGCATTATATTAACGTATTAATAATCAAAAATTTTTACTTCTAACGAAAGGGTTTCCCCGTGAAAGTATCATTTACTTTTTTAAGTCTGATTTTAATATTCACATTTGCATTTACTGCAATCAACATTGCACAAAAGCCGGTAGATAACAGCCAACTGGAAATCTTGCCAGATGAAAGTGAGCAAAGTGAAACTTTTGGCAACATGCGTGTCAATTCTCAAACGGGAGTTCCAATTGCACTATATAGGGTAAATTATAATGTTAATCCAGATACTCCTGAAAGAATGGCTCGTCAGTACCTTTTAGAAAATAGTGAGCTATTAAAAATAAAAAGCGATCTGAGTGATCTAAAATTTTTAACTACAAAGGAAACCCGCGCTGGATATCATGTTCACTTCGGTCAATATATTGATCAGTATCCTGTTTACAATTCCACTTTGAACATTACAATCGATAGAAACAACAAAGTGGTATTTGTTATGAACGGATATAAGCTGGCTTATGAAGTTAAGTTAGAACCGGATCTGGAAACCATAATGGTAACGGCGAATACTGCTTTACTGGAAGCAAAAAATTATCTGGGTATCCAGGGGATAACAGCATTTGAAAATTCTGAAACAGTTATTTACTACAATAAAGGGAAATTCCGGCTTGCACAAAAAGTAAATATTGTTCCTTCGGAAGAAATATTCGGTGATTGGGAAGTGCTTGTGGATGCGCAAACGGGTGAAATATTCCGTGTTGAAGATAAAGCATGTTACCTTCACAGCGAGGGCGATGATCCGAATTTAGTGAACGGAAGCGGTTGGGTTTTCGATCCCGACCCAATTACGCATGCAAGAACAACTTATGGCTCACCCGGGTTTATTGATAACAACGATGCAGATTCCGATTCTCTAACCGCGCATCTTGAGGTAAGAACACTCTATGATATAGATTTTAATGGAAGTGTTTATACATTAAAAGGACCATGGGCTGAGATTCGGGATTTTGAAAGTCCGTTTACAGGTTTACACACAAATCCGACAAGCGATTTTCATTTTACCAGAAGCGATGATTCTTTTGAAGCTGCCAACACTTATTTTCATATCGATAATTCTATGCGTTGGATAAATGATTCATTGAGTATTCCGCTAATCCCTTTTCAATATGTTGGTGGTGTAAGGTTTGATCCACATGGCTTAAACGGTTCAGATAATTCCCATTATATAAGTGCAACCGGAAGTGTTGCATTTGGAGATGGAGGAGTTGATGACGCTGAAGACCTTGGAGTAGTGCTGCATGAGTTAGGCCACGGTATTCATGATTGGGTAACTGTTGGCGGACTCTCACAGGTTGAAGGATTAAGCGAGGGTTGCGGCGATTACTGGTGCACTTCCTACATAAGAAGCACGGAATACTGGACAATAAGCGATCCGGCATATAACTGGGTTTTTATCTGGGATGGTCATAATCCTTTCTGGCCAGGAAGAATAACTAACTATACTGCGCATTATCCTGAGGGATTGGTTGGGCAGGTTCATACAGATGGACAGATGTGGTCTTCATCTCTCATGTCTATTTACGATTTGATCGGAAGAGTGCCTACTGATTCTGATTTCCTTGAAGGTCTTGCAATGACAAACAGCAGCTCCAATCAGCCTGATGCAGCCAACGCATTTA
>JAZGGS010000041.1:0-3498 GCA_036480595.1 Ignavibacteriaceae bacterium | reverse complement strand
GGTATGTCATACATTTTATTCACATTAACTCTTCTAGTTCCTTTGCTTACATCATCTAATGAAACATGTGTAATCTTGCCATCACTATAACTAATCATTCTGCCTGAAATCCCTTTTTCAATCAATTCAACAGCAGCAACACCAAATTGCCTGGCTTTTCTTACATCATAACTATTTGGAGCTGCTCCCCTTTGCAAATAGCCCAAGCTAGTTGATCTAATCTTTTGATCAGTTCTCTTTGCCAGATCAGTTTTTAATCTTTCAGCAATTCCACCAAGTTGTATATGTCCAAACTCGTCCTTTTCACCGCTAGAAATTAAATCTTCATACTCTCTGATCTTAGTCCCTTCTGAAACAACTATAATATCATAAGAGACTCCTTCTTTTTTCCTTCTCATTAAAATATCAGAAATCTCATCTAAAGATGGAGACCATTCTGGAATCAGAACAATACCCACACTTGTAGAATTTCCACCCTCATATGCAAGCAACCCTGAATGTCTTCCCATTGTTTCAAGTATTGTTGTTTTTTCATGTGATTTTGCAGTACCATGAAGATTCTTTACAGCTTCTTTTATCACATCAACAGCAGTTTCAAAACCTAAAGTATAATCTGTTCCAAGCAAATCCCCATCAATTGTTTTTGGAATACCTATAACATTTATTCCTAATTTAGATGCTTTGTTTCCTGCACCAAGAGTATCCCCTCCACCAATTGCAATGATGTAACCTAAACCCAGTCTTTCAATATTCTCAAATAAGATTTTTGACCTATCATTTTTCTTACCAAAGGGATTTGTTCTTGAACTTCCTAAATTTGTGCCCGGATATTCACCCCATTTACTAACATCTGTTTTAGACAAAGGGGAAATTAACAAACCAGCATTCTTTACAACATCTTTCCAAAAAAACTCATGTACTTCTCTCTTAATCATTTCCTTTGCGGACGCCTCCAATCTTTTCTGTAAATCAGAATGTAAATCTTTGGTTTTTTCAACAACTCCTGGTTCAATTAATCCCTTCCATCCATCTACAATGCCGTAAACCTCATAACCTAAAGCTAATGCTTTTTTTGTAGCGTACTTAATAGCTTGATTTAACCCAGGCGCATCTCCCCCTCCTGTTAAAATTCCTATTCTTTTTGCCATATTTATTCTTGCCTCATCTTAAATTTATTTTGCAAGCAAATAACTTATTGATACTGCATCTCTTAAATATCTAAACTTAGGGTCATAACCTCCTCTAATTAATTTTTGAAAGCTCATACTTAAACAAACAGTTACTGGTGAATCCAAAACAGTTTCACGCAAAGTAGCTCCCCCGCCAGTAGACTTAAACCCCAAATCAAATTGTTCACCTTTTTCTTTCTCATAATCAGAAACCATATAATTTGTGGTACCTCCACCTCTTTCCTTTACTGCAGTCTTATTTTTATGTATAGAATCTATTATACTCCTTGTCCCTTCTTTACATTCATTCGCATCTGTCCCCATTGAACCATTCCAAACTATTGTTTTAGATCTGCTTATAATGGCATCATAAATCCTTTTAGTTTGTGTCCCTATATCATGAATTTGATCTCCATTATTCAACTCAAAGAGCTTGAGATTGACTTTCTTCCCATTTCTTAATACAGAATAATCAACTGGAATAATTAATCTTCTGTTATCTGCAATATCAAAATCATCAAAAGAATTACCTTCTTTATTAAACTGAGTTACTATTTGATAATTGTTATAAAGTCTTAACAAACCCTTTGCCAATCTAACTTCTTCTTCAACTTGCCTACTTTCTAAATTGCATTCCTCTAAAAAGCTTTGATCTCTCAAGCCTTTTATATTCCTTGCAGCTTCTGGATTAAGTTTAGCTAAAGTACTATCATTAGCCATATGTACTTGAGCATAAATAAATGCATTCATCAAATGTCCCCCAACTAAAATAGAATCAACAAGATCTTCTCCAATACTTGTCATAAGATCCGGATTTATTGAATTAATTTGATGAGATGTTTTCTCTGCCCAAAGAATCCTTCTTACAAGGTTCAGACTATCTTTAACTTTGTCTCCACCAACAATCACAGTGTAAGGAGAATTAGGTTTTTTAATTTCTTTATGTCCTTCTATTTCAGCATGCAATAAATCCCCTGCTAAACCAGGCACCAAAGTATGTATATAATTCGATGTATCTTCAGTTCTATGTGCTGGCCCAAAAGCATTCTGTATGCTTAAATCTATAACCTCGGCTAATGCTTTTGCCAACCCTCCTTTATTCTTCTGTTCATCAGGATGAAATCTGATATTATCTAACATAGGAATCTTCCCACCTTCAATCAATTTTCGGATATATCCTTTGCTAAGCTGGTCATTATGATATCTGTTATTTTTTTCATCAAATCTAATTATTTCTGCTTGATGCCCTAAGTTGCTTGAAACAGGATCAACAATAACATCTAAAGAGTATTTCGGGTCATAACCCCCGGGTCTACCAAGATGTGTAGCTAACAAAGGGAGCGCACAAGAATCTAATAATTTATTAATAAAAGGTGCAGATTGAGCTATCCTATAATCATCTACCACAGCGCCATCATGAATAGGAACATTAAACTCAGATTTAACTAAAAGTATCTTCCCTCTTAACTCATTCAAAAAGTCACTGGCAATTAAATACCTTGAATTTAGACCTATACCCATAATAGAAGATAACTCAAATTCATTTAAAAACCTTATTGTAGAGTGGTACTTACTATCCTGTATATTTATATCCAGAACAAGAATTTAGGGCTTGGACCTAGTAGAACCACTCATAGTTACTATGTAATAGTAAATTTTGATAAGATTTATAAAGTAATAATTACGTACGTTCAAATATGAAAGAATTAATACAAATTCAACTTGTTCATATACCATTTGGTGTATGGGAACCTGCAAGGCTAGAATGGTATTTTGGAAAAAATCCAAATCCAGAAACAGTGATGGTAATTATTGAGAATAGTAAAATAGTTAATAAAACTCAAGTATTTTTTGGAAATAATGCCCTGAATTAATCTACTTTAGTAATTACTAAAATCAAGAGGAAAAAAGAGGTTATGACATCTCAGATTTACCACCAATTACGCTTGATATGTGAATGGTGGTTAAGAGGAATGATAATAAGCCTGACTTTTGTCAATATCGTCAATGGTTTTCAGAAGCCACACATTATACAGCAAAATGAGGGTGTGTGTTGCTCAAGGTAATTTAAACATTAGGATACACAGGGATATAACAGGCGAGATATGGTTTGGGGTGGGGTAGATACAGCTAAACGAGAGCTACTCTATCACCCCTCAATTATTTATTAATTAATTTAAACAGTTCATTTGCCCGTTCAGAGTCAAGGCTTTTTAATATTTTATACTGCTCTAAGGCAGAAACTTTATCGTTTAAAGAAATATAAGCAATACCAAGATTATAATGAGCCATTGCATTATCAGGGTTAATTCTTATCGCTTGTTTGCAA
>JAZGGS010000040.1:0-2031 GCA_036480595.1 Ignavibacteriaceae bacterium | reverse complement strand
TTCCCCAATGCGAACATAATCCGCACCTTGCTCATAAAGCAGGGTAATACGCAGTGCAAAGTGTTTAAGTGTATTCCCTGATACATTCAAGAGCATGAAGTAAATTACCCCACCCCAAACCACATCTCACCTGTTATATCCCTGTGGATCCTGATACTCATTCTTCCGATATTAATGTACCCGAACATTTCGCAAAAATTCGCTATTGCAAATTCAAGAAACTCTGGATCGTCTATTTCACCTCTTAATATTTCATGCATTTTAAAGCAAGTATCACGATCCATCTCCTCTATATCAAAACTTTCCATACATTCAACTAATTTATCTATGCAGTTTAGTGAGATTTGATGGAAGTAAGGTTTTTCTTTGGGTTTGAGCCACTCAGGATTGACTATCATTTTGCTCTTGATTTTGATGACTAGCTCTCTATTATAAACATCAGAATTGATACAATCCAATAAATTGTCATACCGTACAAACACAACTCCATTAAATGATGGATATGCTTTTCATAAAGTAGGTTTATGTTACAGGGATGTAGTAATATGAACTTAACAACCATATATAGTCATATTCAAATTATAATATCATTCTCATCACAAGAAAAATCAATTTACAAGAAACAGATAAAAAGTTCTTTCTCTGAGTTTTTTCTGAAATCACTTAAAGCTTATAACAGTTGTGGCAGACTGTATTAACAAAAGTTACGCTTGTATTATTGGAAATTTGGAAGTTTTAGGCCTGTCTTCAATTTCAACCTTATTTAAAAGCAAAAGATTGGAGGTGGTGTAAGGATTTCTCTCAAATAAAAATAAGAAAGTAATTTTACTTGTACGGAGGAAGAAGTCATGGAGAAAAAAGAACTAGTTGAAAGGCTGCTTGCAGCCAAAGAAGCATCTGGAAAAACTTATGATGAAATAGCAGATGCGCTTGGTTATTGTAACGTTTATGTGGGACAACTTTTTCATGCACAAGCCCAATTAAAGAAGGATGCCGTATCTAAACTTGCCAAGCTTGTACCGGGGCTCAATGAGGAACTTCTCGTTGAGATGCAGAAATGTCCAATGCGTTCATACGACCCTGACATTATTCAAGAACCTCATATCTACCGTATGACAGAAGTATGTTTGCATTACGGCAATTCGATCAAAGCTGTCATGAATGAAATCTTTGGTGATGGGATTATGTCTGCTATAGATTTCAAGTTAACAATTCATAAGACCAAAGGAGATAAGGGCGAAGATCGCATGGTGGTAACTATGAACGGAAAATTCCTTCCTCATATTGAGCAAACAAAGTAATTTTATAAGACTCAAACCACTTTCGGGATATATTTGATGATGTTATGAAAGTAAGTTGATGAGTGAAATTGGGACAGGCCTTTTTCTACACTCAAAAACTATAAGATGCGCCCGAGAGGATTCGAACCTCTGGCCTACGGTTTAGGAATTCCTTTTTATGTTACGATTCTTTTCCAGTTTAGTCCATTGTGTTCTATTCTATTTGAAGTTATGTAGAATAATCCCTTATTCAATTCCTGTTTGTTTAAGGGTGTTTTAGTGTGTTTACTTGACAGTAAGGAAGTGTAGTGTGATTGTCAATTTTCATCTACCCCACCCCAAACCACATCTTGCCTTCTACATTATTGAAATACAAACTAACTAAGGTATAAAAAAACCAAAAAAAAGGCTTTGTACTTATTGGGCTTATATTAAATATGTGGTATACTTCATACGGAGATAAGGAACTATAAAATGATTATTAATTTTCAAATATACGATAGGTGTAGGCGCCAACGTAAACCGTTCTGAGCAAGTATGAGATGTAGAAAAAGGAAATTATGACTAAAGTACAATTAGTTACTACTATTATTGGTGGTTTTTTTCTCGCCGTGATTTTATATCTCCTTTCCTCCATATAAAGTATACCACATATTTAATATAAGCCCAATAGGTACAAGACCATATTTTAGTTTTTTTATACATTAGTTAGTATGTATTTCAATAATTATGACGTGAAAAACAACTATAG
>JAZGGS010000039.1:0-7418 GCA_036480595.1 Ignavibacteriaceae bacterium | reverse complement strand
AAGAAGACCGGGTATGTTATCCGCCCCCTGTTTTTTATAAAGCAGCTTGGATACATTTTCAAAAGGAATTCTTAACAGGTGTGCCCGCACAATTCTGCATAGAAATTCAAACGATGGAGATGATGCTTCTACACCGAGAAGATCAAGATATTTATCAAACAGCTTTTTCTGATGCATCATTTTACCAGAATGATTTTGCTTAATCCATAGAATAAAATTAAACACATGTATTTATTTTGCAATTAAAATTAATAACCCACGGCTAGCCCGCCGCCGCGGGGGTCGGAGGCACCGTAAATAATTTTATTTTCCCGGTCTATCATTATTCCTTCTGTAATTCCAATTATGCGTAACGCTACCCCATAATCAATAAATGAATATCCCATTTCAATTAGTTCTTTTTTCAGATCTTCGGTTAATGCTTTTCCTTCATAATAAATTGAATCGGGCAGCCATTGGTGATGTATTCTCGGCATTTCAACTGCTTCGCGTATGTTCATATCAAAATCGATGCAGTTTAAAATTACTTGCAGCACAACAGTTATAATTTTAGCAGCGCCCGGTGAGCCGATAATGATGTATGGTTCTCCATCTTTTAAAATAATAGTTGGAGTCATAGAGCTAAGCATTCTTTTTTCCGGCTCGATTGAGTTTGCTTCCGTACCAAGCAGTCCAAACTGGTTTTGCACACCGGGCTTCCCGCTAAAGTCATCCATCTCGTTATTAAGAAGAAAACCAGCACCTTCAACAACTATTTTGGAACCAAATGAAGAATTTATGGTGGTAGTTGTGCTTACTGCATTACCAAAAGAATCGTAAACAGAGTAGTGGGTTGTTTCACTGCTTTCGTGAAGAAGTGAAACATCTAAGCTTTTAATTTCACCGGAAGGCACAGCTTTATTTTTTGCATCTTCTATTTTATTAAAAATTGTTTTAGCATATTTTTTAGAGATAAGCTTTTCCTCTGGAACCGGGTAAAAATCTTCATCAGCAAGGTGATAGGCTCTGTCCGCATAAACATACTTCATCGCTTCAACAAGATGATGAATGTAGAGACCGCTTCCCCAATCATCCTTTACAAGATCATAATTTTCAAGAATGTTAAGCAGCTCAACCAATGCAATACCACCGGAACTTGGCGGCGGCATTGAAACAACTTTGTAACCGCGGTAATTTCCTGTAATAGGTTCTCTTTCCAATGGCTGGTATTTTTCAAGATCTTCCAGGGTTATATATCCACCTAAAGAACTAACCTGCTCAACCAGCAGATCTGCAACTTTCCCTTTATAGAATCCATCCCTGCCGTTCTTTTTTATCTGTTCAAGTGTCCATGCAAGATCGGGTTGAGTGAAGAGATCACCTTCCCGGTAAGGTTCACCATCTTTTGAAAACACTTTTAAAGAAGAAGAATATTTTTCAAACTCTTGTAAATTATTTTTGAAATAGCGTGCATCTCTCTCATCAAGATTCCAGCCGTTTTTTGCAAGATCAATTGCGGGTAGGATAACCTCTGCGAGTGGTAACGTGCCATATTTTTCGAGTGTGTAGATTAGCCCTGCCACACTTCCCGGTACACCTGCAGAGGTTGTACCTTTTTGGCTGAGTTCAGGAACAAACTCACCGGCTTCGTTTAAGTACATATCTTTATCAGCAGATAAAGGTGCTTTTTCCCGGAAATCTATCGTTATATTTTTACCGTCTGCAAGATGAATAACCATAAAACCCCCGCCACCAAGATTTCCTGCAGAGGGATAAGTTACAGCAAGGGCAAAACCAACTGCAACAGCAGCATCTATAGCGTTTCCACCTTTCTTTAAAACATCAACTCCAACTTTGGAAGCAAAGGAGCTGGTGGAAACAACCATCCCATTTTTACTGCTAACCGGTTGCAGCGGTTTTGTGCAACCTAATTGCAGGATAAGTGAAATTATTAAAGCAAAGGTTGTAAATGTTTTTTTAATCAATTCTTTTGCGAGCATTAGTTTTAACTCAAATAATTTGTAGAGCGCCCTATCTGCAGAATCACCACGTCGTTTTGAGAACAAGTTTAAAAGTCAGATGCAGCAATTCGTTTAAAAGAAAAGGTGTTTGTAAATTTATAAAAAGTTATTAACGCAAGAAAATCACCTAAACTAACAAAGCAATAATTTAGCAGTGAGCGATTAAGTGAACCGCTTTCATCTTTAGTAAAAAAGTTTCAGCAACGAAGCCAGGATAATAAAATGCCCCACCTAATTAGCAAACAAGTGAGGCATTTATTAATGAAAGAGTTATCACACAGCTTTAGGTGTATCAAGTTTTCTTAAATCAGAGTAAAGTTCTTCCTCGGTTAATTCGTGATCTGTAAGCTTACCGGCAAAGTAATCCTGGTAAGCGCTCATATCAAAATAACCATGCCCGCAAAGGTTAAAGAGAATGGTTTTTTTTGTTCCTTCTTCTTTTGATTTTAAAGCTTCCCTAATAACCTGTGCAATTCCGTGTGTTGCTTCCGGTGCGGCTATTATCCCTTCAGATTTGCAAAATTTAATTCCTGCTTCAAAACATTCAATCTGATGTAATGCACTTGCTTCAATTATTTTATCTTTAAGAAGTTGGCTGACAATTACTCCGGCACCATGGTAGCGCAAACCTCCGGCATGAATCGGTGCCGGTACAAATGTATGACCAAGTGTGTACATTGGTAATAGCGGAGTTAAACCAAGTGTGTCACCGAAATCATATCTGAATTCACCCTTTGTAAGCTTAGGACAGGACGCCGGCTCGACAGCAATACAGCGGATATTTTTATTTTCCTGGAGATTGTAACGGAGAAACGGGAATGCGATTCCGGCAAAGTTAGAGCCGCCGCCAAAAGGAGCAATAACAAGATCGGGAAAATCACCGGTCATCTCCATCTGTTTGATTGCTTCCTGACCGATTACCGTTTGGTGCATCAGAACATGGTTTAACACGCTGCCGAGCGAGTAGTTTGTACCTTCTTCGGTTGCAGCACGCTCCACAGCTTCGGAGATTGCAATGCCCAGGCTTCCGGGTGAATCGGGATCCTGTTCTAATATTTGTTTACCTGATTTAGTTTTTCTGCTTGGTGAAGAAATAACTTCTGCACCGAATGTATTCATCATCACTTTCCTGTACGGTTTCTGGTCGTAACTTATTTTTACCATGTACACTTCGCACTCAAGATCGAACTGCGCACAAGCAAAACTTAGAGCGCTTCCCCACTGCCCGGCACCTGTTTCAGTTGCAAGCTTTTTAATGCCTTCGTTCTTGTTGTAAAACGCCTGTGCAATAGCCGTGTTCGGCTTATGAGAACCGGTGGGACTAACACCCTCATATTTATAATAGATCTTTGCCGGTGTGTCTAATAGTTTTTCCAGACCTGTAGCTCGGTAGAGAGGTGTGGGTCTGTACAGTTTGTAAATGTTCCGTACTTCATCGGGAATTTCGATGAATTTTTCCTGCGAAACTTCTTGCTTTATCAGTTCCATCGGGAAGAGTGGTGCAAGGTCTTCCGGTCCGATTGGCTCTTTTGTGCCGGGATGAAGCGGCGGAAGGGTTGGGTTTGGCATATCTGCCTGGATGTTGTAATAATGATCGGGTATATCCGATTCATTTAAAAGAATTTTTTTAGCAGCACTCATGATATTACTCCTTTTGATTTAAACCAGCGCTTTTCAGATCGTAATGAAATATGTTAATAATCACCCGCGGCAAATTATTGAATTAAAGATTTAAATAGAAAAATGTGAACATATGATTGTTTGCTTGTAGATTAGCGGCGCCAGCCACGCCAGGAAAGGGTGTTGAAAAGATTTGAAATACGACATTTAGAAAATGTATTATTCAACTGTGCTTTTTGAAAATATTGAAATGCAATATATTTTTTTATGATGATAGTGTCAAGCGAGCATGTTCGGAATCAAAATTAATCGAAATCATCATAAAAGATCTGCGTTCCATTATAAGATGTTGATATGATCCTCAATTTTCAGATTGCCGGTTTCTTCGCAAACAAGGTTCATCCCGAACATGACTTTGCCGCTAATTTTTCAAAAACAAGGTTGCTTGAAACATTGAACATTGGATTTTGATCTTTATTTGATATTTGAGATTTGTTCTTTGTTGTTTTGTAAAGTTATAAGTGTAACTTCCGGTGTGGAGTTATAACGCAATGGTGCAAGCGACATTCCCAAACCTCTTGTAACAATCATCAACATGTCATCAAACCAAAAATCACCTTGAATATATTTTGTTTCGAAAAGTGTTGGAGTTAACTGTATAAAAGGAAAAACCAGCGAAAGCTGACCGCCATGTGTGTGCCCGCAAAGATAAAGATCAAAGTTATTTTTTTTTGCCGCCTCAATAAGATGCTCTCTTGGTTGATGAGTTAAAAATATTTTTAGATCACCATTAAGATTTAATGCTAATGAGTCTAGCAGTTTTTGTTGCACTGTTTCTACATAAGTATTTGTTACAAATGTTATCCCTATAGATGAGCCATCTATATTTATATATCTTTTCCCGTTATCGATCATCTCAACATTATTTTTCAACAGTGCATCGGTTATCTCGTTTACACTTCGTTTTGTATCATTTCGGTATGCCCAGTTATCGTGGTCGCCAATGCATGAATAAACAGCATACTTTGCCTTCAACCTTCCAACATGCGTTGCACTTATATCAATATAATCAGGTCCTGTGGTTACAAAATCACCTGCGATAAGAATCAAATCAGGATTAAGTGAGTTAACAATGTTTATAAAATTTTCCACCCGCCCCTCGTCTGTATAATAATCTGCCTGGATATCAGAGATGAAAGCAATCTTAAAATTGGTTAGTGACTGCGGAAGGTTTTCTTTCATAAACTCAACTTCTCTAACAGATACTTCGTTGTAATCATAAATTACTCTTGTGGGAATGTAAACCATGAAAAAGCCGATCAGTACAAGAATAAAAACCGACTTCCATTTTACGAAAACACCTTTATGTTTTTTAATAAGCGGGTAGCCGATAAGTATTACCAGATCAACAATTATAAAATAAATGGTTGTTTGCAACATCAAAACAAAGCCAACCCAGAAAGGATAAATAACCAGGTAATCAATTATTCTGCTGGCAGGCTGCGTTACATATTCTGAAGTGATTGCAAAATAAACAAAGATTGCAATAAGGATTATTGGATAAAAATTCATCCAGATAAGGAATGTCCTTTTAATAATTTTATACTGCTTTTGATGAAAGGCGGGAAAGAGATTTTTAACAGCCAGCCCGAGCTTTTTTATAAAGTAGATCTCCACAACAGCAAGAAGTGTAATGCCTATAAGAAGACGAATTATAATCCACATAAACTATTAATTTTTATATCAAGTAAGAAATTTTCACAAAAAAAAGTTAGCCAATTAATATTCAACATTTTTAATTGTTTTGATGAATGAAAGCATCCGATGATAATGGGTTCCTTTCCAGTAAAGTTTTTCACATGAAGGGCATCGGGAGAACTCCGTCTGGGACCTTGAGACCTTGGGGGGGAGCTCATTAATTATTTCATTTTTAGAGATTGATTCTAACATTGAGCCGCATTCAATGCAGCACGTAAATTCTTTAATCAACTTTTTAAGATCGAAACGTTTTATTATTTCAACAACCTGCTCTTTAACTTTACTGCTTCTTACCCAGTAACCATGTGTTACTTCGCTTTGCTTAAGTATTCCCCTGTCTTTTGTGAGTATTGCTCTTTTTGCTTCAAGAGAGATCTTTACAATTTCATCATCTTCAAAATTATTTTCATACAGTACATCAAATCCCAACATTCTAAGATAGCGAGTAAGTCTTCCTAAATGAACATCTGCAATAAACTTTGGCTTACGCAAGGGCTTTGGTCTTAAGTGCTGAATGTCGGAAATATCGAGTGCTTCGAAGAGCGGATAGACAGAAATATCATCGGCATCATTAATTAAATAATCAAACCCAACTGAGTTACTGTTAACGAGAATCATATCAACCTCGGTGTGGGGAACACCAAGAGATTCAATTACATCTTTAACCGATGCACGATCGATATAGTTATGAACAAAACGTACTTTGCGTTTTTCTTCAGGAAGGAAGTCGTTTAATTCTTCATAAAATCTGAATTGAATTTTGTGCATGATAATTTTGTGAAGCCCGGTGATTTAAGTAAAGGAATAAATGAAATATTCTTCTACAATTTCGCAAAGAGATTATCTTGCGGAAGTTATTCCAACTTTTCGTAGCGGCGGAACGCGATACGCCCCGACAAACTTATTCTGCAAACACATTATTTATAAATTTAAACTCCTCATTTGTTAATGGTTTATCCATTGCGGATAAATTAACTTTAACCTGATTGAGATTTCTGAATCCCGGTATTACCGCACCAACAACATTGTAGTGCAGCAAATATTGTAAAGACATCTTTGCCAAATCTTCAACCGAAGAACCGAACTTATCTTTCAGCTTAGCAAGTTGTGGTTCAAGCTCCGCAAGCTTTTCAGCTGAAAACCTTTCCAATCCTTTCCTGTGATCACCATCTTCAAACTTTGGCGGATTATCTTTGTGATACTTATCGAGGAGGAGTCCCTGTCCTAACGGACGAAATGCAACAAACGAAATTTGATTTTCATCCATCAGCTTTCTTGTAGGCGAATCCTCTTCAATAAAAAGTTTTTCCATTGCATTTGCGTAGCTTTGAATTACTTCCGGCTTCACCTTAGGAACAAGTTTCTGAAAAACTTCGTGTGAATAAGCAGACTGCCCTATGATCCTGATCTTTCCTTCTTCCTTTAAACGATACATTGCTTCAACGGCATCATCGAGGTATTTGTCGTTATCCCCAAAATTACCATGATGGAAATAATAAAGATCTATGTAATCTCTTTTTAAATTGATTAACGATTGCTCACATTGATGACGGATATGTTCGGGTTCGTATGCGTGCGCCGCAGTTCCGGGGAACCAACCGATTTTTGTTGCAATAATAAAATTGTTTGTTCTGTTGCCAAGAATTCGTGCAAGCATTCTTTCGGCTCTCCCGTTACCGTAAACATCTGCATTATCAAAGTGGTTAACACCCTGATTGATTGCATAATTAATAGCTTCAGCTATCTCACCTTCGTCAACATTTGCCCAGCCAGCCGGCTTGCCATTAACCCAGTTCAGTCCGCCCATCGTCCAGCAGCCGAGCGATATTTCTGAGACTTCTATATCTGATTTTCCAAGTTTTCTGTATTTCATTTTTCCCGCTTTTTTTTGTTAAAGAAAGTAATTATGCGAATTAATGGTACGCTGATGCCCACCACCGCATATTACGGCGGGCATATGCAGATTGAACTGATCAGCGCAGATCTGCAGCGATCCCCGTAATAACTAAACGACGGTCATTGCGAATCCCGATTCATCGG
>JAZGGS010000038.1:0-2612 GCA_036480595.1 Ignavibacteriaceae bacterium | reverse complement strand
ACTTTCTTACAATCCTTTCATTTGGTCTGGAAAGGTTTGCCCCGTGGAATGTAATGCTGATTGAATTTGCCTTTGCAGCTTCAAATGCTTTGATAAGTCCTGTTCTTACTTATGGATTATTAATCTTTTTTGAAAAGATGTTTAAGATTACAACAGATCTTACATTGTTGGAACTATCAAACTTCGATCGTCCGCTGCTTAAAGATCTTGCAAGAAAAGCACCGGGCACATTTAATCATTCCATGACCATAGGTACTATAGCAGAAGCTGCAGCAGAAAAAATTAATGCAAATCCCCTGCTTGCCAGAGTTGGAGCTTATTACCACGATATTGGAAAAACCATTACTCCACAAAATTTTGTAGAGAACCAGCTCGACAATAATAACATTCACGAAAATCTGAGACCTGAGCAAAGTGTAAACCTGATAAGGAGTCATGTTCAGGAAGGTATTGATCTTGCAATCGGAAATGGATTACCGCGGGAAATAATCGATTTTATACCTATGCATCATGGCACATCTATTATGTCTTATTTTTATGAAAGAGCAAAAGAGCTGGATGATGAAGATGAAATGAATGAAAAGGACTTCAGGTACCCGGGCCCGAAACCGAACTCTAAAGAAACTGCCATAATTATGCTGGCTGATGGCTGCGAATCTGCTGTAAGGTCTATTGAAGAACCTGACTCCACAAAAGTTGAAAATGTAATTGACAACATTTTTAAATCAAGGATTGAAGACAAGCAGCTTGATGAATCTCCTGTGACATATGCAGATATAACCAAAATGAAGGAAGCTTTTCTTAGCATTTTACTCGGTCAGCACCACCGCAGGATTAAATATCCGAACCAGGAAGAAGTTGAAAAAGGGGTGGAAGAAGAAAAATCTGAGTAATGGAAATATTTCTGAAAGAATACTTAACTACTCTTAAACTTGAAAGAAATTTATCGGGCAACACAGTATCATCATATAAAAATGATATCTCGTCACTAATTGGCTTTCTGAAAACACTAGACATCACAGATCCATCCCGGGTAAGTAAAAAAGAATTAAATTCTTTTTTTTCATCTCTTAATAAAACTGGATTGAGCAGCAATTCTGCCGCACGGTATTATTCTTCAATTAAAGGTTTTTTCAGGTATCTCTTTATACAAAATTACATTAAAGAGAACCCGATGGAGAAAGTTTCTTCTCCAAAGCTTAAAAAAGGTTTGCCGCTGGTTCTTTCGGTTACTGAAGTGGATTCCATTTTATCCAGCCCGGATACTTCAAACGTGCTTGGATTACGCGATAAAGCTTTGCTCGAATTACTTTATGCTTGTGGTGTGCGCGTTTCAGAACTGCTTGGTTTAAAAGTTTCAGATCTTTTTTTTAATGAAGAAATGATTAGAGTGTTCGGTAAGGGCTCTAAAGAAAGGTTGGTTCCGGTAGGAAGATCGGCGGTAGAATGGGTAAAAAAATATTTAATTAAAAGCAGACCGATGCTGGAGAAGAAATATAAGAGTGAAAATTTTCTTTTTCTCAACAAAAAGGGAACAAAACTTTCCAGGATGGGCATCTGGAAAATTGTTGATAGATATGTTAAGGACGCCGGAATAAAAAAAGAAGTTCACCCTCATACTTTCAGGCATTCATTCGCTACTCATTTGCTGGAAGGTGGAGCCGATCTCCGTGCAGTGCAGGAAATGCTTGGACATGCTGATATCTCAACAACACAAATTTATACTCATATTGACAGGGAATATATAAAACAGATGCATAAAGATTTCCATCCGCGTGGTTGATGGAGACGCTTTGAGTATCCTGTTTAATTTAGCTAATTTAATTATAACCCGCTAAGTTGTTATTAAGATGCAGAACAAGATAAAAATAGGTTGCGCGGCACTTTTTATTTTTCTTTTTGCAATAAGCTGTAACAACAAGCAAAATAAAAATGTAGATGACCAGATTGATTCAACTGAAGTGCGTGATACAATGCCAATTGAAAAAAGAGATCATTTTTTATTTGTAGGAAAGTATTATGGCAAGCCGGGTGTTTTCAAATATAATATTCAAGGACAAAAATATGAGCCGGTGTTTGCGGTTCAGAAAGAATCTGTAATAAGTTTAAACTACAGCAGGGATCTTAATTCAATTTTCTTTTTAACTGCACGAAAATCCGGTACACGCGGCGGTTTACCCTTTGTTAATAAAATTAAATTTTACCGGGTAAATCCTGAAAACCAAGCAGTTGAAATGATTGAGGATTTTGGAAGCGGCAACCAACTACTTGCACAATGGAATGATGATGGAAATTACGAGGTTATTATTACTTCAATCGATAAAACCGTATCCAGCTACTTTAATGTTGTTAAAAAGGTTTACAATACATTCGGAAGATTGATTGATGAAAGAACCGAAACCTATGATATAATCAATGATGGCTATCCTTCACTCATTCCTAACAGGTATTCAACCGTATCCCCTTCAGGTAGATATTGGATTGCTGCAGCTAATGATTCAATTTTTCTTAAGACAGCAGGCGAAAAGAGTTTGCGATTTATAACTATCGTTAACTATGATATTAATAAAGTAAGCTGGAATAAGGATGAAGATTTTTTGTTCTTCTCCACC
>JAZGGS010000037.1:0-2699 GCA_036480595.1 Ignavibacteriaceae bacterium | reverse complement strand
CCACAGATACCATCGAAAAAATCTGGAGAAGACACGAATACACCACCCTCAGTGCTTCAATTTTTTCAAATAAACTGGCAGCATTGGCCCTCTCCGTCAATGTACGACCTCGCATCATTCAGCGTACACGCAATTACATACGCAAAGGATTTCCCCTATTACAAAAATGGATTGACCAGCAGAAGGATATCTTCCGGCTGGTGCCACCTCAGGCTGCAGCCATCGCCTTCCTGCGCTATCAATTGAATGTAAACTCTACCGAATTGGCCATTAAATTAATCCAAGAAAAGAGTGTTTTGATTGTACCTGGTGATCATTTCGGTATGGACAAGTTTATTAGAATTAGCTACGGGCTGCCTCAGAATTATTTGACAGAGGGTCTAAAGCGAATTCAACAACTAGTTACGGAGATTAGGGATAAACATGGCAACATGTGAAGCGAGGAAACAGGGGACAGATGATAAATAATTTTTACATTTTTATTCCTATATAACTCAATCATTTTCAGTGAGTTATATCTTTCACTTTTGCTGGACATTATAAATGTGTGTCCAAGTTGTGGCTAGTGATTATGATAGTGAAGTTCGCAAAAAAAGGCGTTGAATTCAAGCTACCATAATTATAAAATGGGCAGTCACATTATGGTCACAATCTTAGGCGAGGTGGAGATTTCCGGTTACGTAATTCATTAAAAAAAATAAGGTGCGCCTGTGGCTCAGGGGATAGAGCGACGGACTCCGGATCCGTAGGTCGCAGGTTCGAATCCTGCCAGGCGTGCTATACTTCCCCTGTTAATCGATTATTTTCGTTAAGCACAATTAGCCTGAATTATTCATAAAAAATGCCGACTTATAGTAAAATTGAGAACATGGAAGAAAATCTGAATCTTGGTTATGAGAAAAACAACATAAAGAACTCATATCACTGTAAATAAAATATAGTGTCGGCAGTTTTTATGAATAATTCAGGATAATTGATATTTTAATATTATTTGATTTTATTATAGGGAGGTGTAGCGATGGGTAACAATCAGATCATTTTAGGTCCGATTATTGGGATGGTTTCGGACAAGAAGGCAAAAGTTTGGTTTTATGGGAGTTGTGAGGATGACCCGTATTGTCATGTTTTTAATAATACGGATATGGAACCGATTTCAGGAACACCGTTCAAATTTAATGAAGTTTCCGTTTCCGGTTATGAAAAAAATGGTATGACTGCAAAGGCCTACGTTGCGGAAGTATTATTTCCTCCCAATATGAAAGAATTAACAAGATGTTTGTTTAGAATCAATTTTTCCCAGGATCCGCATTTTGAAGATGAAAAAATATATTCGATACAGCAGTCCCCTGATCAAGACGAGTTAATTAAAAAGTTCTCTTTCAGTTTAATTTCCTGTAATTTCGGCTTTGTTTCAACTGATACGAACAAGAAAAATGTAGTCGAAATGTGGGCTAATCTTTACAATTGTATGAAAGATAATGATTGTAAATTTTTGATCCAGGCTGGTGATCAGGTTTACTGTGACCTCAAGAGGCATAATGCTTGGGGAAAGAGTAAAGAGGAACTAAAAAAATGGAAAAAAGAAAAGGATAAAAATAAAAAAGATGAATATATTCAAAATATGTTAAACAATTACCGGGATATTTATTTAGACAGTTGGGGATTCCCAGAAGTTCAGCATGTAATGCAAACCTTTCCTCAGTATATGATTTGGGATGATCATGAAATATCCAATGGCTGGGGATCAAGTATGGATCATGAAAATTATTCTAAGATATTTGATGCTGCCCGAAAGGCTTATGTTGAATTTCAGCATAGCCATAATCCCGATTCGTTAAAGACAGGTGAACTATATTATGCATTTAGTTATGGACCAGCCTCCTTTCTAGTGATGGACATTAGAGGTCATCGTGATTTCTATAGAAAACAATATACAATTGCTGGTAAGGAGCAGTGGGATAGAATCCAAAAATGGATTAACAGTAAACCTGTGAAAAATAGCAAAATCTTGTTTGTTGTTACTTCTGTTCCTGTGCTTCATATAAGTCGCAAATTTGGTAGCCTTGGCTTTATTAAAAGTGACCTCAGAGATCAATGGTCCACAGGGAATAATAAACATGAGCGTCGGAAACTTTTGAATATGCTTTTTGACTGGTCGGGTGAAAATAAGCGCCCTGTATTTATATTGGGGGGTGATGTTCATGTGGGTACGGTGATTAAACTGGAGATGATTGATAAAGCAGGAAATCCGATAGGAAAAAAGATAGATCAGATTACATCATCGCCAATTACAATGGGCCCAGCTTGGTTTCTGGATTTTATCATGGCTTTCATGACCAGAAGATTTAAATTTCATCTTGATGATAAGAAACAAGTACTTGTTCAATCAAAGGTTCGAAAAAGATTCAGGAGAAGAAATTTTGGAATTATTGAGGTGAACTTGGATAAAGAAATGCCCGAAGTTAAACTCAAAATGTATACACAGGGCAAAACCGAACCCGAAGTAGTGGAATTTGAGTAAGAATTCCTTTCAGATAGTATAAATAAATGGAAAATGCATTTCTCTTAAAAATTATTATTTCTTTTGTTGCTGCAGGAATATGGATCGGAGGAGCTACCTTATTTGCGGAACGGTTGGGAAGTAAAAAGGGCGGCCTTATAACCAACCTCCCTTCTACCGTATTGATCGCATTGGTCTT
>JAZGGS010000036.1:0-2977 GCA_036480595.1 Ignavibacteriaceae bacterium | reverse complement strand
GCGCTCAGTTAGAACATTTTCTGGAATATCGACGCATTATCAAGGAACAGATCAATCTTCAGTTGGACTCCTTTCTGGCTGAAGAAGCCGCATAAGAAGGAAAAATAAGATGAGTTATTTTAAAAATATTTGTTTAATAAAATCACCTCAAAAACTGGACATACCTCATATAATGGCCCTTTCAGACCTCACTGAAATATGCTATCTGGCTGGGATGGTAAAGAATGATGTTGATTCAATAACTATTCCCGTTGACACATATTCATTGAACCCTTTAGATGACTTTGAAAAATACTTAAGTACCCACCCTGCCGATATGATCGGCCTCTCCTCAATGACAGGTGCCTATACTAATGCCTTACAATATGCAAAGATTGCTAAAAAGCATAATTTATACGTAGCCATGGGTGGATATCATCCCACGGCGTTAACAGAAGAGGTACTTAAGTCTCCTTATGTTGATGCCGTAATAAGAGGCGAGGGAGAATATACCTTTAAAGAACTTGTAAATGAGGGCCCCTCGGAAGGTATCAAGGGTTTATCTTTCAAGGATAACGGTAATCTTGTCCATAATCAGGATAGAGACGTTATTGAGGACCTTGACGCAGTCCCTCACCCCTTACGAGAAGTAAGGCCGAAACGTTTCGGAAATAAAACAAATGATTATACCGTTGATACCATATATACATCAAGGGGATGCAGGATAAAGTGTTCTTTTTGTTCAAATGATATGGTAAACAAGAGTTGGCGGCATAGAAGTCCTGAAAACGTGATTGAAGAACTGAAGGTAATACATTCTACCAAAAAACGCAAGATACTGAGGATTTGGGACGCAAACGTATTGACAGACGTAGACAGGATGGAGAGGATCATCGATCTGATGTTTGAAAACAATTTGACTAATTTCAAGTTATGGACTGAAAGCAGATCTACAGATATAGTTAAGGCTGAACGAATAATGAAAAAATTCCATGATATTGGTTTCAGGCATGTAAGCCTCGGGATTGAAAGTCCAAACCTGGAAACACTAAAGAGGATCGGGAAAGGGACGAACCCTCAAACTTGCGAAAAGGCCATTGAAATATTGAAAGATCACAGGATAAGAGTACAAGGATATTTTATAATCGGACATCAGAATGAAACGGTGGAAGATATCAAGATGTATCCCGAATATGCCAAAAAAGCAGGGATAAAGCAGGCCATATTCATGGTTATGACTCCATATCCCGGAACACGTATATATGAAGAATTTAAAAAGGAAAACGCAATCAATAGTTATAACTGGAATATGTATAACAATTTGGGAACTGTGGTAGAACCCAATAAAATAGACCTGAAGACACTCAAAAAAATGTGGATCTATTGTAATGCGAAATTTTATGGTATAGATGCATATTCACGCCGTCAAACTATCCTTGGCACAGTAATCGGAACAATTTTTCGCTTATTTTTTGTTACTGTAGTTGAAAAGAATGATGAAAGAAACAGCTTCCATGATTTAAAGGATTACATGCTTGAGCATTTAAAAACTCTCGTGGGAAACAACACAAACGATGCCGACCTTAAAAACTCCAGGTTAATAAAATTTCTAGGCAAAAAATTCATATTCAGGTTCTTCCATTCTAAAGGTAATAGTATTGATTTCAGATTTACTAAGAACGGAAGTTTAACAAATCTATCAATAACAAATGGTACAAAAGCAACGGGTTGCAAATGCATCACTATTTATCTGGATGACATTCTAAAATTTGAGGAGCACCTGTCTGTTAACAGAATCATCGGCTTCACCACCAGATATCAAATTACAAAAATAAACAAAACAAAGAAATCTTTAAGATACTTGATGCTTTTACTGGACAAAAATTTTCATGCCTCAATATACCATATTACGGTATTTATAATAAAAACCGCCATCAGAAGCACATTTCATAACCGTTCGAATTATTAAGATTATACTGAACGTGTATCTTTTAGTAGTAGAATTTCTCCCTGGTTGAAAATAGACAGTAACACTAAAGTCATAACAATCGGCGGCTTATCCATGGTTATCTGCGAGAGTAAAAAATGTTTTTAAAAAAAAAATTGAAAAGCATAAAGTTTTTTTTTGCAGGAATACTTGGTTCACTTATTATCAGGCTTTTAATTAGTACCATTAGAATTATTGAAAGGCCGGATAACTATCCTGAAAGGCTTATACGTCAAGGTGAAAATATAATATTTGCGCATTGGCACGCATTTATGCTTGTACCGGCATATACTGCAAGAAATCTAGGGATAAAGGTAATGGTAAGTCAACATACAGATGGAGAATATATTACACGGGTCATTGAGCGCTTAGGCTTTACTACGGTCAGAGGCTCTACGACTAGAGGAGGTGTGAAGGCTTTGTTAAAAATGATAAAGGATTCTAAGGAAGGAACAGCTATAGCAATTACTCCAGACGGCCCGAGAGGCCCAAGGTTTATTGTTCAACCAGGCATAATTTATTTGAGCCAAAAGACCGGTTTCCCAATAATTCCTACTTCGTTAGGATTAACAAGCTATTGGGAACTGCCAAGTTGGGACAAATTTCGCATTCCAAAACCTTTCTCAAAAGCAGCCCTTATATACGGAGAACCAATACACATACCACCTAAGCTTAACAAGTCTGAGGTAGAGGCATTCTGCAGACTATTGGAAAACAAGATGAGAGAAATAACTATTGAAACTGAACACCTTGTTAAAGTACATTAAAAAGCCTCATGATGTCATTCCTGGTAGCATAGATCATAAGGAATATTATTAGAAAAGAGACTGAATGAAATGATGGTCGAAAACGGTCATTTAGCTAAAATATGTTAAAGACACGCAGGATATCATTCCTCGTTGCATAGATCATAAGGGATAGTACTAATGCAAGACCAATGTAATTAGCAATTGCAAGTACTCTTTCACTTACAGGCGAACCCTTGATCTTTTCTATTCCGAGAAATAATAG
>JAZGGS010000035.1:0-2695 GCA_036480595.1 Ignavibacteriaceae bacterium | reverse complement strand
GCATTTTGTTGGAAGATCGTTTGATGGTGCAAGGATTATACTTGCTCCAAAGGGTTTCAACCTGCACTTATTTGGTTTAACGGTTAAAGAATCCGTAAGCTACATCGGAAATGCCAACCGAAGCATTTATCCTTATCCGCAGGAAGCAACACCTTCTACCAGCATTTATGGTTTCTGGAAAAAAACGAAAATTAATGATAATAACAAAATCGATGTTTTTGGATATTGGGAAATTGACCGTGAGAAAGTACTTGAGGATACCTGCAAATTAAGTATGCCAACTTTTGGTGCTTCTTACTGGGGAACTTTTGGTAAGATATCTATAATAGGTGAAGCTGCATATCAGTTTGGAAATATGGACAGGAGAGATATTTCGGCTTACCTTGTTTCAGCAATTGCATTTTACAAAGCTGGAAATACTAAACTCGGTTTGGGTATCGATCTTCTTTCCGGAACAAATCCTGATGATGAATCAACTAAGATGAATTCTTATCAGGCAACTTACGGCACTAATCATAAATTTTACGGATTTATGGATTACTTCATAAATGTACCCGGAAATACGATGGGACTGGGACTGAATGATTTTTATTTGACGTCGTTCTATAAACCTAAAAATTCAAAATGGAGTTTTGGTGCAAACTTCCATCACTTTATGTCGAATAAATCAGATACAATTACAACCACCGATAATACCAATGAAAGAAAGAGCAGCACTTTCGGACAAGAAATTGATTTAACTGTTAAGTATGCTTTTATCAAAGGTACTACTTTAGTTTGGGGTGGCAGTGTTTTCTTTCCGGGCGATCTAATGAAATATATGTTTGATCCCCGAGAAGATGCTGCATATTGGACATATTTAATGATAACTGCTAATTTATAATCGAAGCAGATTTGTATAAAGACGGCATTCTTGAAAAATTTGAAAGTTAAGCTTATGCTTTCCCGGATCTTTTAACTTTTCATGATACTGCTTCCGTTGATGAGCAAAAATTATTTAAAATGTTTTTAAAACATAGAATGAGAACAATCCAGGGTACATTCCACGCTAATCCTGATTATGCATTGTTGTATGGGTGGAGTGAAGTGGTAACAGATCTGTCAGAAATAAAAGAACTAGCTGAACAGATGAGAAAATAAGTTTCTCAACAGAATAATTAATTATTAAGGGACATAAACTACTATGTCCCCTTTTTTGAATAGTATAATTACAACTATAATTTTTAGCAAATACCCGGATGTTTATTTTAGCATCATTGTTTTCTCAAGCTCAGCAAAAGAAGGCAAGGCACTCTGTATATAATTTCTATAGTAGGAATATATAAAAAGCCCATCAATAATTGACAGGCTTCTTAAATTTTAGATGAAAAAGCTTAATCAGATTAAATTAATTATAAATTAAAATTAACTGAGGCTAATATTACACGTCCATTAAAACCAAATTGATTTACTTCCCAGGGATATTTAAACCGACCACCAAGGTCAGTTACAAAATCACCTTTTGTATCAATAACATCAGGATAAACATCTAATAGATTATTCACTGATACTGTAAAAGAAATTGCATTAGTAATTCTCACACTGGCAAATAAATCAACTAATATTTTGGAAGCGAAAATCTGATCAAATGCTTCGTCTTCAGTTGGCAGAGGACCATTACCGAAGTCAGCACCATTAAGACCATTATTAACATGATGCCATTCTACACTTCCAAAATAAATTCCCGAAACCCCAACTGTTAATGGATCAAAATTATAGGAGGCACCAAGAATTACTTTTTCAGTTGGTCTTGCAGTTAATATACGTGATTGTTCTTTACGATCGAAAATATCAATTCCATCCTCTTCAAGAATATCGGGTGTATTAATTGTACCTTCAATGGAATGATCAAGAAAAGAAGCTGCAAAATTTAACCTCAATTTACCCCAATCGTAGCTGGCTACAATATCTATTCCCTTAGTGCTTGTATTAACAGCATTTATAAAGAATTTTAAGCTAGTAATGCTATTAGCCTGCAGGATACGATAAACTGTTGTTGTTGTATCGTCTGTAAAAATAGCACTAGAGTAAACAATCCTGTCATCCAGATCGATCTTAAAAACATCCACACTAACGAATAAACCATCAATCGGTCTGCTTGCTACTCCAAAGGTAATATTTGTAGCGGTTTCTTCTTTTAATTTATCTACACCCAATTGGCGTAAAACAGGGCTGTCATTATCAAAAGTGCCTTGATTACTGACTGTACCGCCAGAAATCAGTGTTTGAATATTACTCAAGAAAATTTGATGTAATGAGGGTGCACGGAAACCGGTGGAGATTGAACCTCTAAAACTAAATCTATTATCCGATGTTTTAACACGACCGTTTACTTTAAATGAAACGTTCTCTCCAAAGTCACTATATTCCTCGAAGCGAGTTGCACCGCCAAGAAAAATATTATCTGTAATATCAAGACCAAGATCTAAATATACACCAACATTTGTACGTTTCGCATCTACTGCATTCCGAGGTTGTAAGCCGGGAAATGATTGTGCACCCGCACCAAAATATGACGCCTCGTCTCCAGCAATTGTAATAAAATTTTCTTGTCTAAATTCGGTACCGATACTTACAAATAACTTTTGGAACAGTAATTTTGAAACATCAAAATTTATTATACTATTATTAAATTCGTAACCACCGGGATCAAATA
>JAZGGS010000034.1:0-2073 GCA_036480595.1 Ignavibacteriaceae bacterium | reverse complement strand
GTTCCCATCTTCCGCTGTAACTAAGAGCTAAATTCAGAGTCATTCGTTTATTATTTTTTGTTCTCTCAATATCAACTGCAAGCTGCTCTTGAACTTCTTTTGGGAGAGATTTAATATCACCGATACAACTAAGTTTTATATCATTCTCATCTAACTCATCAACTCTTTCTTTAAGATTGTTTAATAACAACCTCATAAGAATAGAAACCTCGTCAACCGGTCGCTTCCAGTTTTCTGTGGAAAACGTATAAAGGGTTAAAAACTTAACACCTATTTGAGCGGAAGCTTTTACAATATCTCTAACAGATTCAACACCCTTCCGGTGCCCTGCAATTCTTGGTAAGCCGCGGGATTTTGCCCACCTGCCGTTACCATCCATAATGATAGCAATATGTACAGGTATTTCGCCCGACTTTTTTAACTGCGCCTGCAACAATTCATCAGTAGTTTGTTCTTTGCTAGACAATGCCTTTTTCTAAATTTTGATTAAGCGTGTAAAATTAAACCTACACGACTATAAAATCAAGGTAAACAAGCTTTCTTTAAGCTAAACAATTTGGAAATCTAATTATATTAAGACGGTAACTGCCCTAAAAGGTAGAAAGAGAGAAAGGATTTATTTGTGGATTAACTTCATTTATAGAAATAAAAAGATAGATTAGGAAAACAAAACTTTACTTTTCTGTTTAGAAATATCTGTTTTTGATATTGATTCATCAATTATCTGGATCAACTTAATATTACGCCTAACTTCTTTATTCATCTGCTCCAGGAGATTTTTTGCCTGCTTATAATATTTAGCCGGAACGCCAATAAAAAGTATAACCGGTTTGTTCGAAAATTTAGTATGCCGTGTTGCTAAATAATAGATTTTGTCAGCAAGCTCTGCGCTGTTTAATTCATCCTTACTTAAAGATATACCAATTGCGTATTTGTTTCTTTGCCTTGCAACCACATCAATTTTAAATTCGCCTACTCTTTCCGGTTCAGGCAGGTAAGTGCCAAAACGCCTGCTAAGTGTTAAGTAACCTCGTTTCCAGAATTGTGTAACAAGTGAGTCAACAATGTATCTTTCGCTTGTGTTCAACATAGTAAATTCCTGCATCATACTGCCTGTGAAATTATTGGAATAATAGGAGAGAATTTAAAAGTATCAACTACCTTGATATTTGCAATCCTATCATATGCAAACTTTTTTATTTCCTTTGTTGTATTAACTCTGCCGTAAATTACTTTCTTGCCGGATTTCTCGCGCGCTATATAGTAGGGCTCTAAATGAATTTCCTGCAGTCCATACAAAAATCTCAGGTAATTGCGGTTCCTAATCGCTGTAATAAAAATATCTGATTTCATTATAACTCCTTATTAATTTAGCCATCTAACAACCCCTTTTACTTTACCAATAATTGAAAACTCATTTGTTCTATTTATTTCAATTGGTTTAAAATTATCATTTTCCGGGATCAATCTTATTTTGTTTTCTTTTTTCTCCAGAGTTTTAACAGTAACCTCATCATCCAGCATTGCAACAATTACATCGCCGTTTATTCCTTTTTCGTTTGGTGAAACTATAACAAGATCGTTATCAAAAATTCCCGCGTTTATCATGCTGTCTCCTCTTACTCTTAAAGCAAAAGCGTCTTCAGCATTTTTTATAAAAGTTGGATCGATAATAACCGAGCCCTCAATATTTTCCATTGCAAGAATAGGCGAACCCGCTGCAACTCTTCCAACAACAGGAATTTTATTGAACACTTCATTTTTAAGTGCGGCTGCCAGATCGGTAATACCTGTATCTTCTTTAATTAAGGAGAGTCCCCGGCTGGCATTACTTTCAACATGCAGATATCCTTTCTTTTCAAGTGCATCGAGGTGACGCTTAACTCCAAAGGTGGAAGAGATCTGGAATTTCTTTCCAATTTCCCTTAAAGTTGGGGGATAACCGTTTTCTGCAAGAAATTGGTTAATAAAATCTAAAACCTCCCTTTGCCGGTCGGTTAGTTCTTTTTTTTCCACTTTATGCAATCTTTAATTGTTTAAGATTATAGTGCTCAATTGTTCACTACAAATATA
>JAZGGS010000033.1:0-9166 GCA_036480595.1 Ignavibacteriaceae bacterium | reverse complement strand
TTCTGTAAAATTGTCTTTCCGTTTAATTATTTTTCTTTCAATTGAATCTTTTAAACTATTCTTTATAAATTAGCATTCAACAATTTTTGTTTTTTGTACATTTTATAAAAAGTAATTGATACTCCGGGCATATCCGAATGATTAAATTTAAAAAAGGTTTAGACCTTCCGATTAAAGGCCAACCGGAACAAACCATAGCACTAAGTAAAGATCCTTCAACTGTTGCACTACTCGGACCAGATTACGTTGGTATGAAACCGACTATGGAAGTACGTGTAGCAGATAAAGTTAAACTTGGACAGGTTTTGTTCACCAATAAGAAAAATCCTGCAATAAAATATACATCTCCCGGTGCAGGAGAAATTATTTCTATTCACCGCGGCGAAAAACGTACTCTGCTCTCTGTTATAATAAAGCTTTCCGGAAATGATGAGGTAACATTCAACTCCTATTCCGATCAACAGTTTAAAGAACTTACAAGGAAACAAGTATTTGAGCAGCTTCTCGATTCCGGATTGTGGATTTCCTTGCGTACAAGACCATTCAGCAAGGTTCCTGATCCACAGACAAAACCGAACTCAATTTTTATTACAGCAACCGATACCAACCCACTTGCTCCTTCTATTGATAAAATACTTGAAGGACAGGAAAGAGATTTTGCAAACGGTACAAATGTTATCTCCCTTTTAACAGACGGAAAAATATTTATTTGTAAAGCACCTGGAACTGAGGTTCCACTAATAGATCGCCCGAATATTGTAGTTGAAGAATTTTCCGGTCCTCATCCTGCGGGCAATGTTGGTACACATATTCATACTTTAGACCCGGTTAGCAGGCATAAAACTGTATGGCACATCGGTCTCCAGGATGTGATTGCAATAGGGAAGTTATTTTCAACAGGAAAAATTCACACAGAACGAATTATCTCTTTAGGAGGACCATCGGTTATAAAGCCAAGATTGTTAAAGACCCGCCTCGGTGCATCAACAGAAGAAATATTAGGAAATGAATTGAAAGATGGTGAGAACCGTGTTATTTCCGGTTCAGTACTTTCCGGCTTTGCAACGAGCGGTTCACTTGGTTTTCTTGGAAGGTACCATCAACAGATATCAGTTATTCCCGAATTCAGGAAGCGTGAGTTTTTTGGTTGGCTGAATCCGGGCTTTAATCAATTTTCAATCAAGAATATTTTGCTCTCTAGTTTAGTTCCCGGTAAGAAGTTCAATTTTAATACTAGCATGTACGGAGAAGAGAGAGCAATAATTCCAAGCGGCGGTTATGAAAAAATAATGCCGATGGATATTGAACCGCTCTTTTTATTAAGAGCGTTGGCAGTTGATGATATTGAAGATGCAGAAGCACTTGGCTGCCTTGAACTGGATGAAGAAGATCTTTCGCCCTGTGCATTTGTCTGCCCCAGCAAGCTTGAATTCGGACCAATGCTAAGAAGAAATTTAAAGATGATAGAAAAAGAAGGTTAATTAATTGAAATTCCTCAGGAAGTTTTTAGATAATCAATCAAAGCACTTTAAAGAAGGTGGAAAGCTATCGCGTTTCCATCCTCTTTACGAAGCAGTTGATAATTTTATCTTCACACCCGGCACAGTTACAAAAGGTGCCCCGCATGTACGCGACGTTTTAGATTTTAAGCGTATGATGATATGGGTTGTTATCGCACTGGTTCCGGCGGTTATAATGGCACTTTACAATACCGGCTTGCAGGCAAACCTTGCATTAGCACAAACTGGCGGAGCGGAAGTAAGCAGCTGGCGTGGCTCTGTTATTGCGTTCCTTGGCACCGGCTTAAACCCGAACAATATTTTAAGTAACATTGTTCATGGTGCGTTATACTTTTTCCCGGTCTATTTAATTACACTTGCAGCCGGCGGATTTTGGGAAGTGTTGTTTGGAACTGTACGGAAGCATCCTATTAGTGAAGGATTTCTTGTAACGAGTTTATTATTCCCAATGATTCTTCCACCTAACCTTCCCTTGTGGCAGGTTGTATTAGGAATTTCATTCGGAGTTGTGCTTGGTAAAGAAATATTCGGTGGAGTTGGTATGAATATTCTCAATCCTGCTTTAACCGGAAGAGCATTTTTATACTTTGCCTATCCTGCAGAAATTTCGGGCGATGCAGTTTGGGTTGCAGTTGATGGAGTCAGCAGTGCTACTCCCCTTGCAGAATTAGCCGATCCGATACTCAAATTATCAGTTTCTTTTAACGATGCACTTCTTGGAATTATCCCCGGCTCAATGGGCGAAACTTCAGTCATCGCATGTTTAATAGGTGCTGCAATCCTTATTGGTACCGGTATTGGTTCGTGGAGAACAATGTTCGGATCTGTTGTTGGGATGGCTTCCGTGGCACTATTATTTAATTTAATCGGAAGCGATACGAACGCAATGTTCCAGGTAAATCCACTCTGGCATTTTGTATTAGGCGGTTTTGCTTTCGGTACAGTATTTATGGCAACCGATCCTGTAAGCTCTGCTCATACACAGACGGGACAATACTTTTACGGAATGTTGATTGGTATGCTCACGGTTCTGGTTAGGGTTGTTAATATGGGTTTCCCCGAAGGAATTATGCTTGCGATTTTATTCGCTAACGTTTTTGCTCCGGTTATAGATAAAATATTTATAAATAAGAATATCAAGAGGAGACAGCTTAGAAGTGTCTAACGATAGTATTAAAAAAACTGTTCTGGTGGTACTTGGCGTTTGCCTGGTCTGTTCGCTTCTTGTATCCACCGCCGCAGTAAAATTGTTTCCCTTGCAGGAAGAGAACAGGAAGCTCGATAAAGTTAAAAACATCCTTGTTGCTGGTGAGCTTTTTAGCGAAGGAACAGATATAGCAAAAACTTATGATGAAAAAATTGAGCCGGTTCTTATTGAATTGGCTACCGGCGAATCTGTAAGCGAAGAAAATTTTGATGACGTTCTCAACGAAGAAAATTTTGATATTACAGTTCTTGCAAACCACCCTAAGTATGGCAGATCAATACCGCAGCCGCAGGATCTCGCAAACATAAAAGTGTCTCCAAAGTATATGCTTGTTTATTTTGTAAAAGAGGGTGAAGAAATTAAAAGGATAATCTTACCAGTTTATGGAAAAGGATTATGGTCAACTATGTATGCCTTCCTTGCGCTTGATAAAGATTTGAAAACGGTAACCGGTGTTACATTTTACGAACATGGTGAAACTCCCGGGCTGGGAGGCGAAATTGAAAATCCAAGATGGAACAACTTATGGAAAGGTAAAGAAGCTTTTGATGAGAATAATAATGTTCAGCTTGAGATTATAAAAGGAATTGTAAACCGGACCAGACCGGAAGCCAACTACCAGATTGATGGCTTATCCGGTGCAACAATTACTGCAAGAGGCGTAGATAAAATGATTAAATTCTGGCTTGGTGATAATGGTTATGCACTCTTCCTTAACAAGTTGAGGGAAGAGATGTAATGAAAAAATATTACAAAATTCTATTCGATCCCCTGTTTAATAATAATCCTATCGCCCTCCAGATTCTTGGTATCTGTTCAGCACTGGCCGTTACAACAAAGCTGGAAACTTCAGTTGTAATGTCTTTGGCGGTAATTTTTGTTGCTTCTCTTTCAAACTTTGCAGTTAGCTTAATAAGGAACCATGTTTCAACAAGCGTTAGAATACTTGTCGAGATGACTATCATCGCATCGCTTGTAATTATTGCCGACCAGTTAATAAAAGCTTACGCTTATGATATAAGCAAACAACTTTCAATCTTTGTTGGTTTAATAATTACCAACTGCATCATCCTGGGAAGAACTGAAGCATTTGCGCTAAAGAATCCCCCCGTTATCAGTTTAGTTGATGGCATAGGTAACGGGCTTGGTTACAGTATGATTTTGCTAATTGTTGGATTCTTGCGTGAGCTTATCGGCTCAGGTAAACTATTTGGCATAACTATCCTCCCGCTTGTTACTGAAGGCGGATGGTACATCCCAAACGGTTTATTCCTGCTGGCTCCCAGTGCATTTATTATTATAGGTTTACTTATATGGGCGCTAAGAGAATGGAAACCGGAACAGGTGGAGGAGGAATAGAAAATGTTTGAACATTATATAAGCCTCTTCATAAAATCGATCTTTATAGAAAACCTTGCACTCGGTTTCTTTCTTGGAATGTGTACATTCCTTGCAGTTTCCAAACGTGTTAACACAGCTTTAGGATTGGGTATTGCAGTTGTAGTTGTGCAGGTAATCACCGTACCGGTTAATAATCTTATTTACCAATACGTGCTAAGAAAAGGAGCGCTAGGTTGGGTAGGGCTTCCCGAAGTTGATCTTACTTTTCTTGGGCTTCTTGCATACATCGGTGTTATTGCCGCAATGGTGCAAATACTGGAAATGGTGCTGGATAAATATGTTCCGAAACTTTATCACGCACTTGGAATTTTCCTGCCGCTAATTACGGTTAACTGTGCAATATTGGGTGGTTCATTATTTATGGTTGAAAGAAACTACAATTTTGGCGAGAGTGTTGTGTTTGGTTTTGGTTCCGGTATTGGCTGGGCACTTGCAATTGTTGGGCTGGCAGGAATAAGGGAAAGAATGAAGTACAGCAATGTTCCAAAAGGATTAAGAGGTCTTGGTATTACGTTTATTATCGTCGGCTTGATGGCGATGGCTTTCATGTTATTCTCCGGTATTCAATTATAGAAATTAAATAGTTTATGACTGGAATTGAATTAATTTTATTCAGCGTGTTTATGTTCACGCTTATAGTTTTACTGCTGGTTGTGGTTATTGTTATTGCAAGATCAAAACTGGTGGCAACAGGCAATGTAAAAATCACCATAAACGAAGAAGAAGAAAATTCCCTGGTAGTTTCTGTAGGCGATAAACTTCTTAACGTACTTTCAGATAAAAAAATATACCTTCCCTCAGCATGCGGCGGCGGCGGAACATGCGGTGAATGTAAAGTTATTGTAAAAAAGGGCGGCGGCGATGCGCTTCAAACTGAAACTGCAATGCTTAACAGGAAACAGATTAGGGAACATTATCGACTATCATGCCAGTTAGCTGTTAAAGAAGATCTATCACTCGAAGTTCCGGCTGAACTGTTCGATATTAAAAAATGGGAATGTACAGTTCGTTCAAATTATAATGTAGCAACTTTTATTAAGGAGCTTGTACTCGAACTTCCGGAAGGTGATAATGTAAATTTCCGAGCCGGTGGTTATATTCAGATTGAAGCTCCGCCGCATACAGCAAATTACAAAGATTTTATTGTTGAAGATGAATATAGACCTGATTGGGATAAATTCAATCTCTGGAAATACGTTTCAAAAGTTAATGAAGATATTGTAAGGGCTTACTCAATGGCAAGCTATCCTGAGGAAAAAGGAATTATTATGCTGAATGTTAGAATTGCCACTCCCCCGCCAAATGCTCCCGATGCTCCTCCCGGGCAAATGTCGTCTTTCATTTTTAACCTTAACCCAGGTGATAAAGTTATTATTTCAGGTCCTTACGGTGAGTTTTTTGCAAGGAATACCGATAACGAGATGATCTTTATCGGCGGCGGTGCTGGAATGGCTCCAATGCGTTCGCATATCTTTGATCAGCTGAGAAGACTTAATTCCAATAGGAAAATTTCTTACTGGTACGGAGCACGCAGTTTCAGGGAAATGTTTTACGTTGAAGATTTTGATATGCTTGAAAAAGAGAATGATAATTTCAAATGGTATATCGGTTTATCGGAACCATTGCCGGAAGATAACTGGAGCGGTTATACAGGTTTTATTCACCAGATGCTTTATGATAATTATTTGAAAGATCATCCTGCTCCCGAAGATTGCGAGTATTACCTTTGCGGACCGCCTATGATGATTTCTGCTGTAACAAAAATGCTTGATGAACTTGGCGTTGAACCGGATAATATTTTATTTGACGATTTCGGTGGATAATTTCAAATTACTTTCTTAAGTTCAGATAATAATTAAAAGCTGGAGAATTTATGGATAGAAAAAGAAAAACAACGGCTGAAGAAGCGCTGGAAGAAAAAGGAAGTCAGATATTTTCTGTCTCCCTGAACACTACTCTTTTAAATGCCCTTGAAATAATGAACGAGAAGAAAATCGGTGCTATACTTGTTAAGGAAAATGACAACATTGTTGGAATCTGGACTGAGAGAGATCTTATGATGAACTCAATAAAACCAGGTTTCGATTTGAAGAGTGCTATGGTTGGCGATTATATGACGACAGACCTGAAAACTGCACCTCACGATTGTAAAATTCAAACCCTCGCCGATATGATTCTTGGTTTAAGGATAAGACACATCATAATTGAAAGAGAAGGCAAGTTTGTGGGTGTTCTATCTTCAGGTGATATAATACGCGCAGGGTTACAACTAAGAACTGAAGAATTGAAAGAGTTAGACACCATTGTACAGCTAGAGTACTATGACGAATGGAAATGGAAAAATAAGAAGAAGTAGTTGCTCCCGGTCTTTCAGCTCTATAAGATTTCTTGCCGGGGATTCACTCATCTTTTTCGCAATGTTATTAATCATCATATTTATTAATGCAGGCTGCACAAAAAAACCTCTCCCTGCTGAGTTAAAAGGTATTACCGGTAAAACGATGGGAACAACCTTCAGCATTAAAATTGCTGATGATAAAAATCTTTCCATCGATTACAAATCGCTCGAATCAGAAATTAATGAACTGCTTAAAGAGATAAACCGGCAGATGTCTACATACATCGAGGATTCAGAGATTTCCCGTTTCAACAATTATGATTCCACCGGATGGTTTAATATTTCGTATGATTTTGCTTCCCTGCTTAACACAGCTATAGATGTAAGCATCTTATCGGCAGGTGCTTTTGATATTACAGTTGGACCGCTTGTTAACTTATGGGGATTTGGTCCTGAATTAAAAAAACCGGAAGTACCCGGCGTAAAAGAATTGCTTGAAGCCAAATCCAAAACCGGGTATAAGTTTATTGAAGTAAGAGTTGATACACCGGCAGTTAAAAAGGAAAAGCCGGAAATTTATTTAGACATGTCTGCAATTGCTAAAGGATATGCTGTAGATAAAGTTGCCGAAATGCTCTCATCAAAAAAAATAATAAACTACATGGTTGAAATTGGAGGAGAAGTAAGAACTGCCGGAAAAAATAATAAAGATGAATCATGGAAGATTGGGATTGAGACACCCGATTCTCCAACAAATATTCAGAAGGTAATTTCCATCAGCGATTATTCAATTGCAACTTCCGGTGATTATAATAATTACTTTGAAGAAAATGGTATCAGGTATTCTCACACTATCGATCCGAGAATGGGTATGCCAATTACTCACAAGCTTGCTTCGGTTACTGTTATTCATACTAACTGCACACTGGCAGATGCTTATGCAACCGCTATAAATGTGATGGGACCCACAGCCGGATACGATTTTGCACTGAAAGAAAATTTAATTATTTATATGATTGTAAGAGAAGAAACAGGTTTTAAAGAAAAAACAACTTCTCAATTCGCTAAATTTTTTCATCTGGTAAACAGAAAAATATGATGACTTATTTAATAGTATTCTTATTTATTGTTTTAGCTTTTATTTTTATGGCAGCAATGCTCTACTTTAGTAAATATAAACAGAGAGAAAGCAGCTGCTGTGCTTCCAGTATAGAAACCATAAGTTATAAAGAGGATTCCTGTTTTACCTGCCCGAATAAAGATGAATCTCCTGTAAAAAGACAAATAGAAGAAATAGAAAAACTGGGATTCAATTCATAAACTAACTAGTCATAGCATGTACAGGCACCTCTGACTCAGTTTCCTCAAAGGTGCCAGGCATATGCTTAGTAATTTTTAAGATCTGCTGTATTTTCTCATCATATTCCATTAAATTTATCACAATTAAAAATTGATTTTATAACCTGTTACAGGTCGTTAAATTTTATTTCGGAGGATATATGAAGAAACTTTCTGTGAAACAAGTTTACTTTAAATTCTTACCATTCATATTTGTAATTTTCTTAATTACAACTGAGGTGACGGCACAAGTTGAAGTATTTGGATTTGGCGGCTACATGGTAGCAAGCAATGTTTCTGTTAGAGAAGGTGACCTGATAATAAGAGATAATCCCAATTATGGAGTCGGGCTTGATATTGAAATTGAGCGGGGAACAATGTTTGAACTGCTATGGATAGGACAGCAAACACGTGCAGATCTAAGACGATGGCAGGGTGGAACAGAAACACTGTTTAATTTGAACATACATTATTTTCAGGGCGGTGCCGTTCACGAATTTAGAGAAGGCAGAAAACAAAGAGCCGTACCTTTCGGCAGTTTTACTTTAGGTGCTACATTATTTGATGCAAGTGATCCAACAGTTTCTGATGAATGGCGTTTCTCAGTTACCTTTGGTGTAGGCGGAAAATTTTATCTTTCAGATAGAATAGGTATTCGTCTGCAGGCACGTCTTCTTCTGCCTATTAATTTTTCTAGTGTGGGCTTCTGGTGCGGAACCGGTGGCTGCGGCGTAGGTGTTGGCAGCTATACTACATTTGTTCAAGCCGATTTTACCGGTGGTATTTTTGTAAAACTTGGTAAGTAACAGAATATATCGATCCAGATTATAAATGTACCAGTACTATTCTAATTGGCGGATAGAATAATAAATAAACAATCTTTTTTACAACAGCAGGCAGACCTGTGTAATTTTGAATTCACTTTGGGGCTGTGGAAATTTATCTGCTTCACTTCTTTTTTATTTTTTAGTTGGCAGCCATCCGGTTATTTTCAATCACCGTATAGACGTAATTTCGAGAGAGAGAGAGTATTTTATTCAGCACAGGGATAACCATAACCGCCATTGGTCTACCATTAAATTTGAATATTCAACCTCTTACAGCTGAACATATCTATAATCTTTCGAGAGATGATATAAACAAACTCGATAGAGGTGCTACATATAATTGGGATACCCGGGCAGACGATGTAAGCGATGTACTTATAATTACGTCTTTAGTCTCACCTGCACTATTAACTTTTTCAGATGAGATAAGAAATAAAACAAAACGAAGAAAATTAGACTATTATTACAATTTTTATATCTTCAGTCTCATACCTATAAAAGTTGCCGGGAACTGAACCATCTCAAGTAACTCCAA
>JAZGGS010000032.1:0-3831 GCA_036480595.1 Ignavibacteriaceae bacterium | reverse complement strand
TGCAAAGACTTTTCTTACAGCATTAAAATCAAACAGCTTTCTTTCGCGCCCGGTTGCTACTTCCCTGTTCAGGTTAGATTCGGGTAATAATAATAAAGTTAAAACAAATGCAAGAATTGAAAACGATGCAGAACCAAAACCGGTTATCATATAACCGTAGCTGGAAAGAAAACCACCTATAAGCGGACCGAATACAAATCCTAAACCAAAAGCGGAACCAATTATCCCCATTCCTTTAGTACGGTTTTCTTTTGTTGTTACATCTGCAATGTATGCCTGGGCTACTGCAATGCTGCTTCCGCCAATACCGGCTACTATTCTTGATACTAAAAGGATTAAATAAGATGTAGTGAAAGCAAAAATTATGTAACCAATTGCATTTATTAAAAGGCTGATAACTATAACCGGTTTTCTGCCATATCTATCCGATAATCTTCCTAAAATAGGATTGAATAAAAATTGCACGAATGAATAAACTGCTATCACAATACCAATTGCAGCTTCGTCAACTAAGAGTTCTAATTTTGCAAATGATGGAAGAATGGGAATCAGGATCCCAAATCCAAGAAGATCTACAAATACAGTTAGAAATATTAAACTAAGAGCGGATTTACTTTTCAAAAGATTTACAAGAATTTTTTAACAATAAAAATAATTATGAATATTAAATATACTAAGGATTAGGATGTGTAGTAATCGAACCAAATTGCAGGAACAATATGAGCAGGTTTGCAAGTAGTACTTTTATTTTTTTTGAATGGAATCTAAACTAATATTATTTGTGTATTTAGTAATTATATACTTCGTGTCTTCAAATGCCTGCATCATTTTTTGTTCATCACTTTTTGTAAGATAAGAATACGATGAATCTTCCGGATCAACACCGTACGGAAGATTTATATATTCCCTTCCATTTTCAGTTATTCCTTTGAATACCCAAACCGGCAGATAACTAACATTATTTATAAAAACAGAATCGGTGTATATGTTTTTTGCAATATCGATTGTTAGAATTAATCCAACATCAGAATATCTCCATCTTTGATTTGAGATAAAGTTACCCATCGAATAAGCAACAAATCCCGTATCCAGGTTTCCATTTTCAGATGTAAAAAAATCTACAGGTTGAATTACATGAGGATGCCCGCCAATTATAATATCTGCACCTAACTCAATAGTATTTTGCACAACTTCTTTCTGGTAACTACTTGGTTCCCTTTTATATTCTGGTCCGTAATGAAAATGGACAAGAACCACTTCGGCACCTTTTTTTCTAGCCGCTAAAATATCTTCGGCAATAAGTTCTTCATTAATTAAATTGATTAAGTAGTTCTTCCCTTTAGGAATTGGAACATCATTAGTATGTTCTGAATAAGCAAGCATAGCAATCCTTATTCCGTTTACCTGGAATATTCTTAACGAATCTTTATCTTCCTGCGAAATGAAAGTTCCCGTTTGATGAAGTCCATATTTATTTAATTGTTTAATAGTTCTTTCAACGCCGATTGCACTTTGATCTATAGCGTGATTGTTTGCAGTTATTGGAAGATCGAATCCAGCATAATTTAATGCGTAAAGAAAATCATCCGGTGCGTTAAAGAAAGGATAGCCGCTGTATTTTTTTGATTTTCCCGCAGTTACCGTTTCCAGATTTCCGATAGATATATCTGCCTTGCTAATATAATCTCGTACTTCGCTGTAAACTCCTGTAAAATCAAAACTGTCATCTTCAACGTGTGCATAATTAAACTGAGTTGAGTGACACATCAGGTCGCCCACAATACGAATTGTACATGTAACAACTGAATCTTTTGTTAGAGGAATTTCTTCAGCTACTTTTTTGCCTGGGATGTAGAGATAATATTGAAATCCAGCTGCAAGCAGTAATATTGCAAAACTAAACAGTGTTTTTTTCATAAAAAAAAGGGGCTGAATTAAAGTGTTAATCCAGCCCTTATTTTTAGATCTAGTAAGAACTAAATAAAATCAGCCTTTTGCTGCTTTTCTTTCAGCTTTTACTTCCTGCACATTTTTTCTAACATCCTGGCACATTTTTCTCAATTCGCTTAAACCTTTACGAACGCGTGTTCCTGCAGCTGCCTGCCCTTTTTCATAAAATTTATGAAAATCGGTTTCCAGGCTTTGAACGAACTGAACTAATCCGTTGAATTTTTCCATTATTCTCTCCTATAGATGGTTAATGATTGTTAATTAGAATTTTCCAGAATAATTTCCGCAATATCTTTAACTTCAACTTCTTCAGATTTTTCGAAGTGTTTCACGCCGTCTGTCATCATAGTCATACAGAACGGACATGCTGAAGCAATTGTATCTGGATTTGTTTCCAAAGCTTCCCTGGTTCTTTCGTTATTTATTTTGCCTCCTTCTTCATCCTCTAAAAACATTCTGCCACCACCAGCACCGCAGCAAAATCCTCTATCTTTATTCCGTACCATTTCAACAAGATTAACACCGCTAATTTTATTAAGCGAATTCCTTGGCTGCTGATAAATCTCGTTATATCTTCCTAAATAACAGGAATCGTGGTAAACAACATTTTTATTTTCACTCCCTTTAAGAACAATTTTTCGTTCGATTATCATTTGGTCAATCAACTCGGAATGATGAAAAACTTCAAAATTTCCACCAAACTGCTTGTATTCATTTTTTAATGAATGAAAACAATGAGGACATGCGGTAACAATCTTTTTAACATTATAATTATTTAAAGTTTCAACATTTTCCTGCATCATCATTTGGGCAAGATATTCATTTCCAAGCCGTCTTGCAGTGTCTCCATTGCATTTTTCCTCAGTTCCAAGGATTCTAAAGCCAATATTAGCTTTTTGCATCAATTTAGCAAATGATTGGGAAACTTTTTTATACCGGCCATCAAAAGAACCTGCACATCCAACCCAGAACAAAATTTCACAATCCGGGTCTTCAGCCATAGTTTTTATGTTTAATCCTTCCGCCCACTCAGCCCGGTCAGCAGGATTAAAAGCCCAGGGAGTAAAGTTTGTTTCTAAGCTTTTGAAAACATTATTCAGGTTTGATGGGAATTTAGATTCTGTTAAAACAAGATTTCTTCTCATATCAATAATAGAATCTAAATGCTCAATCATTACAGGGCACTCCTGTACACAAGCCATACACGTTGTACATTGCCATAATTCCAGGTCTGTTATGTAATCGTGCACAAGATTTTTTTCAAACTGCTCACCTTCAGTTTTTCCCTGAACTAAAAGCGGAGCTTTATCTTTTGTACGCTGACGGATATTTACAAGTATCTCTTTCGGTGAAAGAGTTTTTCCAACATTGTTTGCGGGACAGACAGAAGTACACCTTCCGCACTCTGTGCAGGAATATCCATCAAGGAGCTGTTTCCATGAAAGATCTTCAATATCTGCAGCACCGAATATTTCTGCCTCCTCATCTTCAAGATCTAACGGTTTTATTGTATTTCTTTCCGGATCAAGATTTGCGAAGAAAGTATTTGGGATTGATGAAAACACATGAAGATGTTTTGAGTAAGGAAGAAAATTCATAAAGCCAAAAATAACAAGAATATGAAGCCACCAGAATACCTCGTATGATGTTGAAGCAGAAGTAGATGGATTACTAAAAAATAGCGGTGCCAGAGCTTCAGAGATCGGGCGAACTTCATAATTGTGAAGAGTAAATCCGTTGGCAGCAATAGAAGACATGTTCTGCCCGAACATCGAAACAACAACCAGAACAATAAGTGATAATATAATTGTTGCATCAATCGATGCAGATTTATCCACTTGCAGTCTGGGTACTTTAATTATAAATCTTCTTGTAAATGCA
>JAZGGS010000031.1:0-3632 GCA_036480595.1 Ignavibacteriaceae bacterium | reverse complement strand
GCTTGATAGACCAGGCAAAACAACAGCTCTGGAAAATCGTAAATGAAATGGCGCGTTCTAAAAGAGAAGGTGAAAGTATAAATCTTTACGTGGCTCTTTATGAATATGGAAATGATAACCTCTCACCTGATGAAGGTTATGTAAGATTAATAAGCCCGCTTACAAATGATCTTGATAAAATTTCGGAAGAGCTTTTTAACCTGCGGACAAACGGCGGAAGTGAATTCTGCGGAACGGTAGTAGCGGAGGCAGTTAAAGATCTTAAATGGACTAAAGATACTGAAGAGCTCAAAATTATTTTCATTGCCGGCAACGAACCCTTTGATCAGGGTAACATTGATTACAGGAAATCCTGCAAAGAGGCAATTTCACAGGGAATAATCATCAACACAATTTTTTGCGGCGATTATGATGAAGGCGTTCAAACATTCTGGAAAAATGGTGCTGATATTTCCGACGGAAAGTATATGAACATCGATCAAAACCAGGAGATCGTTCATGTAGATGCACCGCAGGATGAAGAACTTATTGAGTTGGGCAGTAAGCTTAACGAGACATACATAGCTTATGGTTATTATGGTGACGATTATAAGAAGCGCCAGGAAGAACAGGATATGAACGCTGGTAACCAGGCACCTGAAGTATTGGTTGAAAGAACTGTAACCAAAGGCAGCGGTCAGTATAAAAATGAATCGTGGGATCTTGTTGATGCTGATAAGGAAGGAACTGTAAGTGTAGAAGATCTTGAAGAAGAGCAGCTTCCTGAAGAAATGAAAGATATGACAGTTGAAGAACGCAAAGCTTATGTTGAAGAAAAAGCTAAAGAAAGAGGAAATATTCAGAAACAAATTAATGAATTAAGTGAAGAAAGACGCAAATATATAGCTGATAAATTAGCAGATGGCGAAGATCACACACTCGATGCAGCAATGTTGAAGGTAATTAGGGAACAAGCTGTTGATAAAAATTATTCCTTTGAGTAATTCATCTTAAGAGTCATTCCGGGATTGACCCGGAATCTTTTTTTAAAGAGGTTGATTACAGATTATAATCATGGTACGATAATAATGAGGACTGAAATGAAAACAATAAAAATAACATTAGCATCGCTCGTTCTGATGATACTTCTGAACAGTTCAGCATTGGCAGACGGCTTGATAATTATCAGGAATCCAGCACCACCATTATCGCCTTTCCCATTGGAAGTTATTTACCATCACGTTGATATAAAAATAAACGGAAACGTCGCTACCACTTATATCGACCAGGAATTTCTAAATCCCACTGATATTTTAATGGAAGGTTACTACATATTTCCTATTCCTGTTGGTGCGGTAATAAATGAATTCAGTATGGAGATAAACGGAAAACTTGCAAACGCAGAATTGCTCGATGCAATTAAAGCAAGAGAAATTTATGAACAGATAGTAAGGCAGGTAAGAGATCCTGCCTTGTTAGAATATACCAACCAGGGATTTTTTAAAGTAAGGATTTTCCCGATTGAACCAAGAAGCACGAAAAGAGTAAAGATAAGTTACAGGGAAGTCTTAAGTTCTGATAATGGTATGTATGAATATCTTTATCCTTTAAACACAGAAAAATTTTCTGCAAAACCTTTAAAGAATGTAAGCATAAAAGTTGATCTGAAAACAAACAAGGAGATTAAGAACATCTATTCTCCCACTCACCCTGTAGATGTTGTTCATAGGGATAATCACAATGCAGTAATCTCTTTTGAAGAAGAGAATACAAAACCTGATATTGATTTTAAGCTTTACTACGACACAAACAATGATGATGTAGGTTTATCACTTCTTTCCTACCAAACAGGTAATGATAACGGTTACTTTTTTTTAACCGTTTCGCCTTCTTTTATAATTGAGGAAGACCAGATTGATGCAAAAGATATAACTTTTGTGTTAGATGTTTCCGGAAGTATGGCAGGAGAAAAGATGCGGCAGGCAAAGCGTGCGCTACTATATTGCATTAATAATCTTAATTCAAACGATGGATTTGATCTTGTACGATTTTCAACAGAAGCTTATTCACTCTTTGGTGATATTGTAACTGCAACCGGATCAAACATTAAAAAAGCAGAAAAATTTATTGAAGATCTGAAACCTGTTGGCGGAACTAATATTGAAGAAGCTCTGTCAATCGCTCTGAAGGAGAAAGGTAATTCAAACCGCTCTCACATGATTATTTTTATTACAGATGGTAAACCGACCATAGGGGAAACGGATGATGATAATCTTATAAAGAAAATTGAGAAGCTTAATAAAGAGAATAAAAGGATTTTCACATTTGGAATAGGAAACGAAATAAACACACACTTACTTGATAAAATTACCGGGATAACAAAAGCTACTCGCTCTTACATCGCACCGAATGAAGATATAGAAATAAAAGTCTCAAGTTTTTATGACAAAGTTCAGTCTCCTGTGCTCTCGAATATTTCATTATCATTCAAACCGACTGTTGAAGTTATTCAAACTTATCCACGCACTTTACCCGATCTGTTTAAAGGTTCAAGCATAATCGTTTTTGGTAGATACACAGGAAACGGGTCATCGGGAGTTACGCTTAACGGAACAGTAAAAGGAGAACGAAGAGCGTTTACTTATAAAGCTGAATTTATAAATGATGATGATGAATACGATTTCATTCCCCCGTTATGGGCTTCCCGCAGAATTGGTTTCTTGTTAGATCAAATAAGATTGAATGGCGAAGATAAAGAATTAGTTGATGAAATAACTCAGCTTGCAAGAGAACATGGAATAGTAACGCCTTACACAAGCTACCTTATTATGGAAGATGAAGAAATTCGCGTACGAAGAAATGATCTTGTAATAGACTTTCAAACTCTCCCGCCTGCACCTGAATTAAGAAGAGAAGCTGAAGGAGATTACGATGCAATGAAGGAGAAAAGCGGGAACAGAAGCGTTACTGTAAGTGAGGAGTTCCAGGGTTTGAACCAGGCAACCAATTATGCCGAAACAAAACAGGGAAGCGGCAGAATGGGTTATGTTGATGATAATGGGTACGAGCAAAACCTAACCCAGCAGGTAAGAAATATCCGGGGAAGAGCAGTATATCAAAGTGGTAAGTTCTGGGTTGATTCTGAATTACAGCAGCAAAAAACGCAAAACCAAAAGCGAATACAATTTAATACGGATGAGTACTTTAATCTCTTAAAAGATAAACCGGAAACAGCACAGTTCCTTGCACTCGGGCAGAATGTAAGATTTTATTATGATAATACTTTTTATGAGATTTATGAGTAACAAATAATTTAAATTATATTGCTAAATAATTATAAAGCAAAATGAAATTATTAATTTATTTTATTATTTGTAATTCAATCATACTCTTCGCTCAGACAGACTCAACTGAAAAAATTGTTGAGGAAATAACTATTGGGGGTATTGTTCGAGTTGATTCTCTCCTAAAACCTATTGGAGGATTAGAGTCAATTCAGAATAGACTGGTCTACCCACCTAACGCATTAGAGAGAGAAATAGAAGGTAATGTATATGTGTTAGTCAAAATTGATTCCCTGGGGAATCCTTCTAATCCCCTTCTACTAAAAGGTATTGGAGTTGGATGCAATGAAGAAGCAATTAGATTAGTAA
>JAZGGS010000030.1:0-15447 GCA_036480595.1 Ignavibacteriaceae bacterium | reverse complement strand
AACTTTGCAGTGCCGGAGCCAGGTATTTACGATGGACAAAGGAATTACTTATTCCGTATAAAAATGAATTAGTTGATTACCTTCATAACGAAGAAAAGTTTATTGAACATTATGAAGGGATTTAATATTATAAATAAGCTGCGAAATTAATCGCAGCTATTTTTACGTGGATTATTTTAATACCAAAAATGAAATTGAAGAACCACCGCATCGTTAGTGACATTCGGGTTCTCAATTATAAATCTGTATTGCGGTTTTATTTCAATAAAACTGTACGGGAACCATTCAAATCCTACAATTACATGTGAAAGATCATCCTTGCTTACATCAATATCCGGATCAAGCCAGTCGAACCGTACAATTGCTTCCAACCCCAGAACAATAACGTAAGCAGCTTCCACCATTAAAACATTGGAAGTAAAACCTTTGCTAATTACATTTTTGGCTCTGTCAAATTCTGCAAGTATGGAAAAGCGGTGGTATCCTCCACCGGCAAAGAATCCGTAAAACTCTGATGTATGTGGAATTTTTGCAGCTGCAAACGATCCTCCGAAGAGCAGCCCTACTTTTCCGATTGAAGGAGAAACTTCTACTCTCGTAGTAAAGGTGGGATCTTTCGAAAAAATACGATTAGATAAATTTGAACCAGTACTTGCAGTAATAAAAGCCCAATCACTTATGTAGATACCTGCTTCCATTCCCACTTCAGTGTACCACGGTGTGTAAATTAAACCTTGTTTTGTGTCACCGCCGGTAAACAACACAAAAAGATCTCCGCCCCGTGTGTAAGCTGTGTGATCGTCCAAACGTAAACCATAGTTTGGTTGAAAAGAGCCAGCTTTAATGTAACCGTTATTAGGAAGAATATGCGCCACACCGTATGCTTCCCATATTACATTTACAAAATCATAGCGCGCGAGTAAGTTGATTGTTTTTGCAATCGCAATATTAGTATAAATCGATCCGCTCATCTGCTGAAAATCCGATTTCTTCTTTTCCGCCGAATAGAGAAACTGTGTCCTGTAATCAATTCCGATTGAAATGTTTTCACCTATTTTAGGCGTCATAATAAATTCTTTTTCCCTTGGCGAAATCATTCCCAAAAGGTTTTTACCGTAATACCATCCATCTTCATTTCTTATGATTCCGCCTGTTGGGTTGTAATGGCAATCAATACATTTATCACTTAATCTTACTGCAAACCTGGGTAGTGAAAAAGATTGTGAACTTAAAAGAGAACACAAAATGCACCAAAAAATTATTTTCAATAGCTTCATTATAATCCTTTCAACATTATTTATGTGTGCTAACACGCAACAACACTAAAATATATTATTAACTGCTTCATTCCAAATGTTAATGGATAAAAAATCAATTTATGTAATCTACATTACAATTGAATATGAACAGATATCCGGTGAATTTCCTGTGCATTTTTCAGATAAGAAGGGAACATTTTACCTTTATACAAAATTCTTGTAAATCATTTCTTATCTTTAGACTTCTATTTAATAAACATTAAATAATTTCTGTTTCGATAAAATGCCGGACAATGAAAAAATCAAATTATTAAAGAACGTTTTAGTAAATCAGCCATCTGTTTTGGCTAAAGATAAATATTTCAACTCTGCTGTTCTTGTTCCACTTCTGTTTATAAATGATGAATGCCATTTTCTCTTTGAAAAAAGAGCCGGTAATATAAGACAGGGTGGGGAAGTAAGCTTTCCCGGGGGAGAAATTGATACTCAACTTGATAAAAATTTTAAAGATACTGCAATAAGAGAAACCACTGAAGAGCTAGGAGTTGCAGCAGATCAGGTTGAAATAATTGGCGGAATGGGTACCCTTGTTGCTCCGATGGGGATGACAATTGATCCATTTGTAGGAATACTTTATATCAATTCCGTTGAAGATCTGAATATTGATATTAAAGAAGTTGAAAAAGTATTTACAATTCCGGTTTCATTTTTCTTAGAGAATAAACCGGATACTTATTATATTAATGTCCGGGCTCATCCTTATGATGTTGATGATGAAGGGAATAAAATTGAACTATTACCAGTAAAAAAGTTGGGCTTACCAAATCGTTACGCTGATCCCTGGCGGAAAGCACGGCATCGGATTTTTATTTATAATACTCCCGGCGAAATTGTTTGGGGAATAACGGCAGAAATTGTTTATGAGTTTTGTAAACTAATTATCGATTCTGAAATATGTTAACAAATTTTCTAAAATATGATCATATAATTTGGGATTGGAACGGAACGCTTCTTAACGATGTTAAGTTGTGTGCTTCTATAATGAATAATCTTTTAAGAAAAGAATCTCTTCCTGAAATATCTCTAAAAAAATACCGCGAAATATTTACATTCCCCGTTGAAGAGTATTACAAACTTGCAGGGCATAACTTTGAAAAGAATTCGTTTGCGATTCTTGGAAAAGAATTTATGGTTGAATATGAAGAGAAAAAACTTAATTGTTCTTTGTATCCATTTGTTAAAGAATCTATGCAGCTTTTAAAAGAGAAAGGGAAGAAACAATATTTACTTTCAGCATATAAACACGATATTCTTGAAAGGATCATTAAGTCATTTAAGATAGATCAATATTTTGAGCATGTAGCTGGGTTGGATAATATTTATGCTGGAAGTAAAATGGAACTTGGAAAGGAAATGATAAAAAAAATTAATCCGAACGGTAACAATGAAAAAATTTTATTGATTGGAGATACAACCCACGATCTTGAAGTTGCAAAAGGAGTTAATATTGATTGTCTACTTATATCAGATGGTCATCAAAACAAAGAGCGCTTGCTAAAATTAGAAATTCCGCTAATAAACAATCTTGCCGAATTTAAAGAAGCAATCTCTTAATGTAGAAAATGAATGGTCTGAAAAATTTTCTGATCTGCTCTCAGAAATCAGCGACTATTCACCCGGCTGGTATAATGGTGCTGCGATAAGCACTTTGGGAGCAGCAGGATTTGCATCTTCACTTGGGAGCAGCTTTTCAAGTACTATCGCTTCTTCTTTAACAGCGCCGGGATCATCTTCAGGCAGCAGTGGTGGTTTTTCAGGAGGTGGGGCTAGAGGCGGGGGCGGATGGTAATTATACTATTAGAACAAAGATGCTAACATCTTTATTTTAATAATGTATCTGCTATTATATCAACAATTCTGTTAGAAGCATTACCATCCCAAAGCTCAGGAATTAACCCTGATTTCTTATTCCCTTTAAGTATTTCAATAGCTAATTGCTCTGCTTTTTCAAAATCATCCCCTACCAGGTGATTTGTTCCAATTTCAACAGTAACCGGTCTCTCGGTTGTTTTCCGTGTAGTAATGCACTGAACTCCAAGGTATGTACTCTCTTCCTGGATACCTCCGCTATCTGTAATGATCAATTCTGCATTTCGCAGCAAGCACAAAAAATCCATATAACCAATCGGCTCGGTTAAAAACACTTTATCATTCAAACTATCCATCAGCATTTTCGATTCAAGATTTTTTCTAGTACGCGGATGGATTGGAAAAACAATTTTCCTTTTACCGGCTATTGAGTTTAACATATGCACTATTTTTTCTAGTTGAGAATCAGAATCAACGTTACTTGGGCGGTGCATAGTAACAAGGACAAAATTATCCGGTTCCACATTAAATTCACTTAGTGTTGGCAAGTGATTAGTTTGTTCAAGATGATTAATAAGGTTATCTATCATCACATTACCAACAAAAAATATTTTTTCTTCCGGAACTCCTTCATTCTTAAGATTAGTGATTCCACTTTTTTCTGTTACAAAAAGTAATTCCGAAATAGAATCGGTAAGAATCCGGTTTACTTCTTCAGGCATTTCTCTATCAAAGCTGCGCAAGCCGGCTTCTACATGAACAGATTTAATATGTAGTTTGGCAGCAGTTAAACTGCAAGCAATAGTTGAATTAACATCGCCGACAACCAGCACCAGGTCAGGTTTTTCTTTTAAAAGGATCTTCTCAAACTCAATCATAACTTTACCGGTTTGCTCTGCATGCGTGCCGCTGCCAACTCCAAGGTAAAAATTGGGTTTCGGCAACTGAAGATCTTCAAAAAATATCTTGGACATTTTTTCATCATAATGCTGCCCTGTGTGGCAGATCAGGTGATATATTTTATCTTGGTATTTTTGAAATGCTTTATTTATCGGCGCAACTTTCATAAAGTTAGGGCGTGCACCAACAACGGAGATTACTTTTTTCATACTTCTTTAAACTGGTTATCCTAATAAAAAAAATCCACTATCACTAGATAAAAGAGAATGATAGTGGATAAAACTATTAAAACTTGATCAAAATATATAAAAATATTTAACTATTTCATAAATCGTTTTCTGTATTCTCTTGTCTCATTAATTGTTTTGAAAAAGCCAATTCTTACCCGGTACCAGGCACCTTTAAGCTCGGGCAGGTATGATTCAACAACAAATGCATTTTCACCTGCATTCAATAATCTTGTAGCTTCTTTCTCCGCTTTCTCCCTGGTTCTGAATGCAGCTAGCTGGAAACAGAATAAATTACCGTCGGTAAAAATCATTTGTCCCACATTTCTTTCAATAAAAGTATTATAATTTGAAGGTGTAAACCTCCTGGTAACTTTAGTATCCTTATCAATCAATTCGATTGTAACTCTCCTGTTCAAAGCTCTACCGGATTCAGTTGTGTTAGCTGCAACCGGTTCATCAGGACCCACGCCTATCACTACAAAACGATTGCTGTCTATCCCGTTATTTATTAAGTAGATTGCTACAGTAGAAGCACGTTCGTAAGATAGCTTTTTATTAAATGCGTATGAACCTGTATTATCTGTATGTCCTTCTATCAACCAGCTTGTTTCGGGATGTTCAATCATAACGGTAAGTATTTTATTAAGTTCGGCTTTTGCCCGCGGCAGCAGATCGGATTTTGCAATTTCAAAATTAACACTTCCGGTTAGTACAAAGGTGGTTACTTCGGGCAGTTCTTCTTTAACCGGGCAGCCCCATTTATCAACTTCCGTTCCAGCAGGTGTATCAGCACAGTTATCCATATAATCCGGAACACCATCTTTATCTGTATCTAACGGGCAACCTTCTTCGTCAACAGGAATATTGGGCGGAGTGTCTAAACACAAATCAAGATAATCAGGTACGCCGTCCTTATCGCTATCAATGGGGCAGCCGTATTCATCAACTTTAATGTTAACCGGTGTATCATGGCATCTATCCAGGTAATCCGGGACACCATCATTATCGTTATCTATTGCACATCCAAACTGGTCTACTGCTACACCAAATGGAGTTTCCGGGCAAGCATCTTCACCATCATTAACTCCATCCCCGTCAGAATCTTTAGCCCCGCCAAAGTAGTATGTAACTCCACCAAAACCGGCTAAGAAAAAATCGTAATCTGTTCCGGCAATAACATCATCCAGGTTATCGGATTGAACATAATTTGTGTTTACACCTAGATTAACACTTATTTTTTCTGATGCTAAAAATCTCATCCCAAATTCACCATTGATAGTGAATTCTGTCCTTGCATATGTATTCGAAGCATTTCTTGTAAGACGGTGCCCGTTACCGTCCTCTGGATCGAAATAGAGCAGGGCAACACCGCCATAAAGATAAGGAACAAAGAATTTCGAAAATGTGAAAAGGTATTCCGCTCCACCACCGAAAATAAAAATCCGGGTTTTGAATTTTTCAAGCTCAGGTCTGCTGCTTGTAGCGCCATCAGAACCGGTAAGATAGCCGCCGCCGCTATAACCTCTTAAACCAAAAGCTCCAACCCGGGTTGCAGGAAAAATATATTCGAGCAGAACTCTTCCGTAAACGTTAACCCCGTCTTCCTTAAAATCTGAAAATGTATAGGTGGCACCGCCTTCTAATGCAACTCCGAATGTGCCGGATAAAGGATGATATTTGTTTGCAAAAGAATTTTGAGGAAAACATTGTATTGATACTACAATACAAAAAACTAAAGTAAATAATAAATTCATCTCGGATCCCCTTTATGAAACATAATCTTTTATACTAATTACGTGATTTTTTATATAAAAAGAAAGTGTTGTGAAAAAAATATTTGTTAAAAATTATGAGCACAATAAGTGTTTACATTCCATAATAAAGAGTGAGAGAAAACGAATGGTTTTGATCAAGTAGAAATTCAGGAGTTCTTTCAGGGTCTTCATCTTTAATATCAGAATACCTGTAGCTTCCTTCCAGAACCAGGTCGTGCATATATTCGTAGCGGCAGTTTAGTCCAAAATATTTATCCTGCCGTAGTGGAGAATATAAAAAGGATTTATTAAACTCATCCATACCGGCGTAAGCAAAATAGATATCATCCAGACCACCTTTCCTGGTTTTCTCAAAGTATGCTTCGAATTTAAGACCTCTTACTGGTTGATAATTGAACTGAATCCTTATCTGATCTGCATTCTGACCGAGCCAATGCCCCAAAGAGTAATCAAGATGTTTGTAAGTAGTTGATTCGTATTTATGTTCATAAACCCAGGGATTGATGCGAGTATATTCCACTAATACATCGAGATTATTTAAAAATAGGTTTACTTTTTTTGCCCCAAACGTAAATCCTACCCACGTGTTACTAAAATTATTTTCTAATATGTTTCGTATCTCCGTAACATCAATAAAAAGGGTTGTGTAAAATTGAAAATCCTTGGGATATTTAGCTGATATATCAAAATAAAGTGTGCCGTTACCATCATTCACACTTCCTCTCCCGGTATTATGATCGAGCCATTTAAAAAAGAGAAAAGGTATAAACATTTCAGGTCTGAGATCACCGCTGTAAACAAATGAATTGCCAACAGAAATATCTAATCCGGAAATAGGAGTTACGGTTAACAAGTTTGCTGCAATATATTTATTTATAAATGCTTCCTTTATTTGGGGATCTATACTCCCGCTATGTTCGAAATGTATCGAGGATGAATCAATAACCAGGGAGTTAAGCCAGCCATGTATGTAAGAAAATCGAAGCCAATCAACCGGTTTTAGGTGAAGTTCAATACGCGGATAATCGGGTGGTTTTGATGATAAAATTAGCTGACCAAAATTTCCGTGTCCCCAATTGAAATAATCCTTAATAATAGAAATCGATCCCCAATTCCAATTAAATGTAAGGCTTCCTTTTACATCATTATACTCAATTCCATTTGGTGCGCCTTTATAATTTGCACCAGTTTGCGGCGAAAATGATTTTTCTTTATCTACATTATCACCGAACTCACCTTTATCCCTGATATCGACACTTGCACCGAACCAATCATTATAAGTACCGAAAGCAGAAAAACCAATCCATCTTGTGTATACATTTGCCTTTCCAATGGTTGAGATGCCATACCCGGCTATTGGCGAAATTTTTAATGAGAAAAGGGAATCACCGTAACTAAAAAGATACCATCTTTCATTATCTGAATTATTTAATTCGTAAGCGTATTCCTGTTTGTAAAATTCAAACTCTTCTTGTTCAATACTATTAAGATTATTTTTTACTGGTTCAATTTCAGTCAGCTTTTCTGCTATATATTTCCTTGAATATGGTTTAACCTCATCATCGAGTATAATATTATTTTTTAACGATTGCCTTTCTAAAAAATCGTAAACATCACTGTATAATGGAGTGTAAACTACCTGTGCATAAATTGAAATATGAATAAACAGTGTTATTAGCTGTATTAAAATAGATTTCATAGTTTAACTGTCATTTATTACAAAAGTCCAATGTCCAACGTATTGTTCGGATTATTCTATTTTTCTGATTTAAGGTATTTTATTAAACCACCAATTAAGCCCTGGATACGTTTTCATTTTTGATAAAGATTTTCAAATTCTTCTTTCGAAATATACTGTTGATCCAAAGCAATATAAAGAAGCGATTGAACTTCTGAGGTGGAACGGTATGCATAATTTAGAAAGTTAAGAAAGACTTTATCAGAACGACTATCGAATCCTTCAGCAATGTTAGCCATAATTGAAACTGAAGCCCTTTATATCTGATCCTTTAATCCGAAATCTCTTCGAAAATTTTCCTTCTTTGTTATTGAATAAATATCTTTTGTAAGTTCTCTTGTTTCAATCCAAGATTCAATGTCTTCAAACCTTTTTATTTTTACACCTTATAAAATTGTTAAAGATTTTTGTTTAATTATGAATATATTTAATAAAATTGACCTTGGACCCCGGACATTGGACGTAAAATTACGAACTTCTTTTGTTGTTGATAATAATGTTGTTGAATGATTTCCAGAAGTAAACAAAATCGGTTTTGATTCTGTTTTTATCAAAGCTGTTAAGATACGTTTCTTCCGATTTTAGTATTTCCTGTATAGTGGATGGCATATCTGCATAAAAAGGGGGGATAAGACCGGGTTTATATTTTATTCTCCTTTCCCTGAATTCATTATCATACAAATCAAAGTATTGCTTACTTATTGGGCGAACACCAACCAGTTTACAATCACCTTTTAGCAAATTAATCAGCATTGGCAGTTCATCTATCCATAATCTACGGAAAATTGAACCCCAGGTTGTTATCCGGAAATCATTTTTAAACTTTCCTCCTATTTCTAACTTATTCTGCTGGTAAACAAATGCCTGCAAATATTCTGAATAAGGATGCATAGTTCTTAATTTATAAACATAAATAGGTTTGCCGTATTTCCCAATGCGTTTCATTTTAAGTATGGTACTATATGAAGGATTTTGATCTGTAGATGGTTCTTTTACTTTTCTTGCGATAACATAACATCTGTTATCCAGATCCTTCAAATCCAATAGCTCAAAGCCGCAATAATACAGCCTGCCTAATCCTTCTGCGAGAGATAATGCCCTGTTTTTTCCCTTTGTAAATGCGAAATATATCCTTTGCAGCACAGGTATTTTCGGAGCCATCCGGTACCATATAAAATCAATTAAGTATAAAGGGTAGGCAATGATGAAAGGATATCTTTTTAAGAATCTTTTGTACCTGTACCTGATAGGTTCAAAATTGCAGACCAAAACACCACCGCTAACAAGCCGCTTATTAATTTTAATAAAATATTCGTTTATCCATCTTACATCATTTAGCTGATGCAAATTAATAAATAGTTCAAGATGATTTTCCGGAAAGGTTGTTACATTGTATGGATCGGGAGAACGCAGGACAAACGTACGATTTATATTGAATGTACTAAGATTAAGTTTCGTTTCAAGGAGGGAGAATATTTCTGGATATTCCTTAAAGTAAATAAATTCCAGTTTGGTTTTTAATTTAGATTCAGGTGGAACAATTCCGTTTAATTTATATTTCTTTATTTCTACCGGTTCAACTTTAGGATCGAACTCAGTCTGTTTTAACTCGTAAGCATGGAGGAATTCACTTCTTATTTCATCTGTTTTTTGGGGTAACTTATCAATGTAAAAAAACAGTGAAATCACAAAAGACCAAAAAGTATATATCACCACGCCGGTCATGTATAGCGATCTATAAAATTCGGGTAACTGGAGGAAGTAAATTATAAATGCGGATAGTGCAAGTATCAAAATATAAAATTTAATCTGCGTGCCAAGAGCTTTCCAGATATTGAATTGCTTGGTAACTAGTTTAAATTGATGTGTCATCAGTGCTGCAAACAGCCAGCAGATGTAAGTGCAAAGGATAAGTAATAGATGGTCTTCGTTAAAATGTGCAAAACCGATCTTTATTTTATAAAGGAAGAAGAATATCCAGGTTATAATTACAAAATCAATAAATAAAAGCATATAGGAAACTTGGCGCTTTTCTTTTTCCGGCATCTCAAACCTAAACCTGCTTTGCAGCATTGCGATAAATCCTTCAATAATTGCGGCGCCAAAAAGAGAGCCCAAAACAATAAAACGCGAACCTGAAAATCCTGTTTGGTAGGATAGCACCGCTACTATACCAAGAGAAATAAGATGAGAGACATAATACCTTTTTAATTTAGATAGGAGCAGGCTGTCTCTTTTTAACTGAAACTTACCGGACAGGAAACTGCCTGCACCCCAGGCGACTATAAATGCAGGAAGAAATATTGCATAGGTTTCATCATAAACAAAAGACTGCTTCTTTATTAAATAAAAGATAAGGAAGCTTATTATATAAATAGAAAAGTTTATCAGCAATTTTTTGTAATGAAAATGCTTATTTACACTATTCTGCGATGTTAAAATTGCCGGATTTATCTCAGGATGTAATTTGATTTGTCCCATTCCCTTTTTAATATTAATACCCATTTAAGAACTGTTTAAATTTGATAATTATATACCTATTTGTCAAATTTTATTCTTAATATTTAATACTTTTTTAAACAATGAATTTTTCTGTTCAAAATAAAAAGGAACTCGCTCTTTCCCAAAGATCCTTCCAACGGAATGCCTATGGCAGAAGAATCTCTATATTTGGAGGGTGGCTATACCAAAGAAGAGAGATTCACCACAGTAAATTATTTTCAATATGCTTAAAATGATATGTTATACAGAATTCTTATAAAAAATAGAAAACAAATAATTGAATTTATACTGGCGAATATATTTCTACTTAACATCTCTGTAGCTGCAATATCAAATTACAGTTTAAATATTTTTATTATTAAGATGGTATCATCTGCGGCATTACTGATAATCATCGTAGTTGATGTTAAGCTGAATAAATTTGACATACCGGGAATTGTAAAAATGAATAATCCTAAAAAGATGTTTATGATCATAGGATTCTTTATAGGGTATTTAGGCATAACGCTTATCTATTCCGATAACCCTGCATACGGCGCACAAAAGATCTTAAATTTTATTTCCAGCACTCTTCCTTCTGTTGCAGCATTTTATTATTTAATAGTAACAGTAAGTAAAGAGCGTTTTAATGTTTTTATTATTGCGCTTGTTATAATCACACTTCTCACCGTCTCATACATTTTCATAGTCTATCCCTTTGATCCGGGCACAACATATGAATACCGGGCAGGGAGGTGGAGCCACGTTATTTTCGGCCGAATGATCGGCAGCATTGCGATTGTTTTTCTCCTCTATATGTCATCCCGCAGTAATCTTAAACAAATCCTGCTATACTCTGTTATAACATCTATCGCTGTTTATGGGTTATACTTATCTTCACTACGTTCAGCGTTTTTAGGTTTGATGTTGGTTGCACTCTGCTTATCAATCTTCTTAATTCTTAAATCGGTATTCCTTGTTCGGAGTTCAGAGACAAAAGGGCAAGGTTCGTTGTCCGGTGTCCTTAGTTCGATGGAAAGAAAAAAGCAATTATCCGGATTAATCTTAACTACAATAATTACACTGCTACTAATAATAGTAATTCCTAAACCGGAAATAATTGAAACCCGGTTTGATAACCTCACACAGATAGAAGACCTGGAGTTTGGCGCGGATGAACCGATAAATACAAGAATAGAAGCGTTAAAGATCAGTAAAAAAATATTTTTAGAGCACCCGTTATTCGGTGTTGGGTTTGGCGGATTTAGAAGCTATAACGAATTTACCGAACTAGTAAAGTATCCACATAATATATTTGTTGAAATGGCTGTTGAGGGGGGAGTTGTTGGTCTCTTAGTCCTTTGTGCGTTGTGCTTTATTATGTTTAAATCGTCTTATCGTTTTTCACCTTCATCTTTTATCTTTTTACTTTTTGCTTTATTCCTGGCTATGTTTTCTAAAGAATTATCTAACCAGAGTTTGTTGTGGATTGGCCTAGCGTTCTATGGAGTGAAGAGGGATTGAATGAAGATGGTCGATATTCGATTGAAGAATTGAATGAATGTATGATTGTATGGATGCCTGCCCGCCTCCACCATAGCCGGATAAATCTGGCGGGGATGGGGGTTGGGATATTTTTAATATTAAAGTGAAAAATGTAGAACTAACTATGAATGATGAGGGAGATGTGATAAATGTGTTAAGAAATGTTGAGGATTGAGGGATCAATGTTTGAAGTTCTTAGTTCAGTGTTCAAGGTTCTTAGTCCGTTCCATCTACACTAAAGTTACAATGGATGTCCAAAGGACTCCTTCGGAGAGTGTACTTTGTGCATATTTCTTAGTGAGGTGGTCGCAGTCCTCAGTTCGGAGTCCGTAGTCCTTTGTTTAGATGTAAAATCCAATTGTATTATTTAACCATGCAGTAAGCACTAAGTACCAAGCACTCAACACTATTGACCAAGCACTTTTTCACTAAAGCCTGGATGAATAAACAAACATTATATAGTAAAAATACACACTGCCAATAATCAGCTGGAAAACAAGCCAAACCTTATAGATGAAAACTTTGTTGATTAAGCTAAATGCAATAAGATAAGCCATTGATACTAACGGTATTAAATGTCTTTCAGAAGGTAATTTATTAAAGCAAAACCCAATAACCAGGAATAAAAATAGAAAGTAGAGCAACCGGATTTTATCATTACCTGTTTTGTTATACAGAATAATGAGTGAAAAGAGACCAAGTAAACAGAACAATACTTTAAATAAAAAAGATAAGATGCTGTTGAAACTGCCAACAAGGGCAAGGGAATGAAATGTGTATCCCGAAATGCCTCCAACCGTCGGCTCATTTACCCATTCAGGATAGGCAAAAAGGACAAGTAAAACAGATAACGGCAATAATATTACCAAATGCAATTTCCTAATTCCTGAAACACTAAAAATTAGAAAAGGCAGCATAGCACTGCCTAAAACGATAAATATAGAGGTAAGGTTTTGAATGTTAAATTCAGCGCCCCAGTATCTATAAGCAGGATGAGTTATTCCACCCCACAAAATAAAAACCACGAGCGGCAATATAAACGGAAGTATGAAGAGAGGTAAATCTAATAACTTTTCTTTATTAAAATTGTACTTTTTAGAATTGTAGAATAGAAAACCAATATAGAACAAAAATACAACCAGGTAAAATTGCTGGGATAATATCGCCAGTGATAATGACAATCCCCCTAATAAATAACCTGTTCCATTACGCTTTTTGACGAAATAAATAAAGAGTAGAAAGAAGAATAACCCGTAAATTGACATAAAAAAGAGGAATGAGGGTTTAACAAAATACGGGTAGAAAAAAAGAATAAGAGCAGGATAGAGGATTATTTTTGTTTTAACATCACACAGCCGGATAAAAATAAATATAGTAACAAGGGATATAAGGATATTAATTAACCTTGCTGAAAAAATATCCGGGGCTGAATTAAAAATTTTATAAGGAATTGAAGCGATTATATAAGGAAGGGGAGTACTTGCTGATTTGTAATCTCTGCTTTGAAAAGCATCAAAAGGATTGCTGCTATAAAATAATTTAAGAGTTGGGAGATGGGATTCTGTTTCATCTAAATGGAGATTCTCCATTATTAACGAAACGGAACCGAAAATAATGTATATGCTGCATATAGTAATTAGCAGGCTTTTATTTTGTTTAATTATAGCAGCCATTAATAATTTAGCAGGATTATCTTTGACACAAAACAACGGATTAAGGACTAAGCACAACTGACTAAATAACTTTGTTACTTAAACCTGTACTGATAATCAGGATTCTCTTTCATTATCTTAAAACTCTCTGGGTAGTTTTCTATAAACCAAACCATAAATGCTGTAACATCAATTTTATCTGAAAGCATTTTTTGACGGCGTTTTTGAAATTTCTCTTCAAGGTTCTTGTTCTTTAGTAATTCGATTCCTTTATTAATGGCTTTTTCTTGATCAGATTCACTAGATGTATAATTAAAAACTAATCCAAATTTATTTTCCTGCTCCTTGGTATATCCTCTTCCGATGTTATCAATATATATAGCAGGTGTACCCAGAACTGCTGCTTCTGAAGCCATGGTTGCACTTTCTCCTAATAGGAGAGATGCATAATAAATTACATGGTGAATCAATTCTGGTGGGATTTCAATTTTATATTTTTCAAGTTCCTGTGGCAAATTATTTTCTGCTGTAATAAATACTTTTCCGAATTCTGAAAACTTCTCAACTGCTTTTATCTTGTTTTCAATTGAAATTCCTTTAAGACCAAAATCGTGACTTGCACTCCATGATACAAACCTTAAGAGCACATATGGTTCATTATCATTTAGGTCCAAGAATTTAAAGATTGAGGTGCAATGTTTAAAATAGTTTGAATGCAAATAACTTAATTCCATATAACCTGCAAACTTTAAATGTTTACCACCAAAGTTCTTCTCAAAGCAATCGGGAGTTAAAATACAAGAAGTGAAATTCTTATACATTAAGTGACCGAATCTAGCACTTTCAGTATCGTCAAAAGTGATACTTGGTATACCTAACATTTTTGATGTTTGTGCTGCGTAGGGTGATGCAAAACTAATGAATAAATCTGGTTTAAAGGCTTTTGCTTTAATAAGTAATAATTTATTTGCCTTAAACAGGTTGTATAATTTTCCCCAGAATGAATCTGATCCTTTTCCTCTATCTACGTAATCTAATTCATATTTATTCAATAGATATTGTGTCATTTCCTTATTTCTTGCGGTAATAAAAAAATTATAGTCTCTACTTTTTAATATCCTTATTAAATATTTAAAGTAATGTACGTGAGCGGGATGGCCTATATCAATAAATATTTTCATTTTTATTAGTAGAAGATGATATTAAAGAGATTAAAGCCAATAACATCCATGCTTGGTTCCACCTAAGATAATTTACTTTGTTATTCAATATTGACCATTTTTGATAATAAAAATTACCCTTTGAACCTTGCATGTTTTTGATAGTCCATTCTGAAATTTTGTGTGCGAATTGTTCATACTTTTTGTTATAATCTTTAAATTTTACAAATGTTATTATCCCTTGACTCTGATTATGAATATCAACTGGATATTTTGAAGGAAGACGCCAATACGCCCAACCTTCTCTGTTGAATTGATGCTCGTAATAATATTTCAATCCCTCTTTTATGTTATCATTGTAATCTGACATATCAACTTTTGAATATTTAGACAGACGAAGTAATGATTCTAAAACATATCCTTGATGGAAATCAATTTGTTTTTTTGGTTTTCTTGTAACATAATCGAAACTATAATACCAGGATCCGTCATCATTTTGATTATTGAATGTGAATTCTATTACTTTCTGAATGTATTCATGATATTTAGTCTCGTTATTAAGATAATCGCAATAAGCTAACACTTCTGCGGCTAATAGATTGGCATTTATAGTTAAATCTTTCTTTATAGGTGTATATGAAAAACAAAAACCATCATTTCTCTTATATAAGTGTACATCATTCATTACAAAGGATGTCATACTTTTTAGAATTTCTTTCACTTTATCATTTTGTAATTTTTCATTAAATGCTAACATTGCTCTTGCGACAAATCCAGTTACAACTACACTCGGTGTATAGGGCGGCACATCGCTGCCATCTTTTTTCGGCCAGTGATA
>JAZGGS010000029.1:0-3216 GCA_036480595.1 Ignavibacteriaceae bacterium | reverse complement strand
GCATTGCTTTCTATTGTAATGCCGGGCGGACCAGCCGACACAGGTTGGACTTTTTATATTCCATACAGTGTACGAACCGATACTAATGTTATTTTTTCTCTATCTGCTGCCTTTATTCTGGGCTTTTCATCTATTCTAACAGGATTAAATTTTGTAACAACTGTTCACAGATTACGTGCACCTGGAATGACATGGTTTAAAATGCCTTTGTCTGTATGGTCATTTTATGCAACTGCCTGGGTACAGGTTTTAGCAACTCCTATTATCGGAATTACTTTACTGCTTGTTGTAATTGAGAGATTATTACATATAGGTATTTTCGATCCATCTTTAGGTGGTGACCCTGTGTTGTATCAACATCTCTTTTGGATTTATTCTCACCCTGCAGTTTATATAATGATACTTCCTGCAATGGGAATTGTTTCAGAAATTATTCCGGTATTTGCACACAGAACTATTTTTGGTTATAAGTTTATTGCCTTTTCAAGTATTGCAATTGCTTTATTCGGTTCTCTTGTTTGGGCGCATCATATGTTTACAGCAGGGATGAGTGACACCGGACAGTTTATATTTTCGTTACTCACAATGATAGTTGCAATTCCAAGTGCTATAAAAGTTTTTAACTGGATTGCTACTTTATATAAAGGTTCAATTGATTTAGCTACACCTATGCTTTACATACTCGCATTTATTTTTCTATTTACAATTGGTGGGTTAACCGGCGTTATGCAAGGAGTAGTATCAATCGATATTCAACTTCACGATACCGCATTTATTGTGGGACATTTCCATTATGTAATGTTTGGCGGAACCGGATTTGCTTTGTTTGCTGCATTACATTACTGGATGCCAAAAATGTTTGCAAGAATGTATAATAGAAAATTAGCAAAGATTGCTTTTTGGTTTGTGTTTATCGGGTTCAATTTTCTTTACTTTCCAATGTTGGTTATGGGATGGTTGGGAATGCCAAGAAGATATTACGATTATCTTCCAGAGTTTCATCCTTATCATTTAACTTCTACGATAGGATCATGGATTTTGATTACAGGATTAATTTTGATGTTTTATAATTTGTTCAAATCATTAAAAAGTGGTCCTGTTGTAACCGAAAAAAATCTATGGGGCGGCGAAACTCTTGAATGGCAGATAGATACTCCTCCTATTCACGAAAACTTTATCGAAATTCCGGTGATTGAAGAAAGCCCTTACCAGTATAAAGAAAACGATTTAATCCTTGATGAAAATAAGGAGGAAAAGTGAGTACACAAGAACACGCAGCAGCTCACACTCACAGAGATGATTATGGCGCCCGAATGGGAATGTGGCTATTCTTGTTTACAGAATTGATTCTTTTCGGGGGAATGTTCCTTGTATATTCCGTTTACAGGTTTACCAATCAGGCAGAATTTCATCTTGCAGCAACTGAACTGAATACAATTATAGGCACATTTAATACTGTCATATTACTTACAAGCAGTTTAACAATGGCTCTTTCTATAGCAGCAATACAGAAAAATAATAAAAGTCTTTCTATATTTTTCCAGTTACTAACTATTCTGCTTGGTCTCTTTTTTATGGTAAATAAATATTTTGAATGGTCTGCAAAAATAAATCATGGTTTGTTTCCCGGTTCTGATGAATTACTCGCCAAAAGTTCAGGCGAAATCCTCTTCTATGGGCTTTATTATGCAATGACAGGTTTGCACGGATTGCACGTTCTTGTAGGTATGGTATTAATTGGTGTGATGGCTGGATTTACATCAAGAGGAAGTATTACTTACGATAATTACGTGAAGCTGGAAAACACAGGACTCTACTGGCACCTCGTTGATATAATCTGGATATTTTTATTCCCATTATTCTATCTGATAACTTAACGGAACTAATATGGAAAATAATAATTCACACAGCCAAAACTCTCTTGGTTATGGCATTTACATTTTAGTTTGGCTGGCACTTGTTACCTTAACAACAGTAACCGTAACGGTGTCCGGAATGGATTTAAGGAGTTTGACTGTTACCGTAGCACTTGTAATTGCCTCTTTAAAAACGTACCTGGTTATAAATATATTTATGCATCTACGCAGCGAGGGTAGAACATTTAAAGTGTTTGTGCTCGTGGCTTTACTCTTTTTACTGGTATCTTTTATTTTATTATTCGCAGATTATTCTTTTCACTAACGGATTAGGATATGTTTAACGGAGCTTCAAGTTTTATAGAATCTGTAGATGGTGTTTTCCTGTTCACTATTATTGTTTCAGTTTTTTTTCTGGTATTAATAACTTCATTGATGATCGGGTTTGTTATTAAATACAACCGGAAGAAAAATCCGCGGGCAGTTAATATTAAAGGAAATACTAAACTGGAAATTCTATGGACAGCAATTCCAACTGTTTTGGTCTTAATTATGTTTTGGTATGGATGGATCGGCTATCTCGATATGGTTAATGTTCCTGAAGACGCAATGCCGGTTGATGTTACTGCACAAATGTGGAGCTGGAAATTCAAGTACTCAAACGGTATGGAAACAGATTCTTTATATGTTCCTGTTAACCAGCCGGTTAAACTTAACTTAAAATCGTACGATGTAAACCATTCATTTTTTATCCCGGCATTCAGAATTAAAAAAGATGTATACCCGGGAACTGAAAGAGAGGTATGGTTTGAAGCTACAGAGATTGGGGAATATAATATTGCTTGTGCCGAATATTGCGGTTTAAATCATTCGTATATGTATTCTAAAATTCATGTTCTATCACAGGAAGATTTTGATAGCTGGTTTTACGGTATAAGTGATGAAGATCAGAAATTACTTGAAGAGATGACTAACGGTAATGAAGAAGAAAACCTGATTGAAAATTAAAGGAATAACACTAACTTTACTTGAAGGAAAAATTAAAAATACTGTTTGAACTAACCAAGTTCAGAATTACTTCTTTTGTAACAATTACAACTGCGTTCGGTTTTATAGCAGCAAACGGTTCAGTGAACCTGTATATGGTCCCGGTTTTGTCTGGAATTCTTCTGCTTGCCTGCGGATCAGCAGCGCTTAATCATTTCCAGGAAAGACATATTGATGCAATGATGAGCAGAACATCTAACAGACCAATTCCATCAAACCGAATTTCAGAACGGAATGCTTTGATTGTTTCCCTGCTTCTTATTGTTTCCGGATCATTTATTTTATTTTTTGGAGCAGGAGAGTTAGCATTTGG
>JAZGGS010000028.1:0-2159 GCA_036480595.1 Ignavibacteriaceae bacterium | reverse complement strand
GGATGCACCAAACACTTTGATGGATGATGCTCTTATAATTAAGAGAGAGACCAATAATATTTTGCAGCAACTTTATAGAGATGAAACAATAGCAAACCGGAAAGAACCCACTTATCCATCAATTTATGATAAACTAAATGAAATTGCCTGGGGAATGTGGAGAACAACTTCTTCTCCAACCCAGACTCAACGAAACAGCTATAAAGCAGCATCAGAAGAGTTTGAACCACTGCTCGCAAAAGTGAAGAAACTTATTGAAGTCGATCTTAAAAATCTCGAAGCAGATATGGAACGATACGGCGCACCATGGACTCCAGGTAGAATTCCGGGATGGAATAAGTAATTAACTGTGAAAGGCGATCGCAAGATCGCCTTTGTTATCAAGACTCATAAACCGTTGAAACGGTTATATAATAAATTTGCATTTCCATTCTCACCCGACTTAAGTCGAGTGAGAACCTCATTCATGCAATATCTATGAACTGTTTTAACAGTTTTATATTCATACACCGACTATTTTAATAACAACATCTTCTTTGTCTGATTGAATGAACCTGCACGAAGCTGATAAAAATAAATACCACTTGATAAACTTGAAGCATCGAATTCTACTTCATAAGTACCTGCAGGTTTTTCTTCGTTTACAAGTGTAGCAATTTCTTTTCCTAAAACATCATAAACTTTTAATGTTATTAACCTCTCCCTCTGTCCCTCTCCTTGGTAAGAGCCTGTCCCGCCCTGGCGGGAAGAGGGATTTAAGGGTGAGGTTGGAATCGTAAATCTGATTTTTGTTGATGGGTTAAATGGATTTGGATAATTCTGCTCAAGTGCAAATGTTATTGGCAGTTCCATTTCCGGATCATCTACATTAACAGTAACATCATATTTCAATTTTATTGAAGGATCCGCCCACAGGTTGGTAATCTTTTTCATATAACCAAAGAGTCCGCCTGAGGAGTACATATACAAATCGAATGTTTCCCCTATACTTTGAATTGCCGGATCAAATAATCTTTGAGCCCAGGTTCTTTGAAATGCCCGACTGATACCAAAATAGGATAAACCAGTCGTTACTATTCCACCCAGAGAACCCGCATTTGAAAGATATAACATTTCATTTGTCAAGTTGGTGTTTGAATCAATAATAGCTCTTTGAGTGAAAGGAATGATGGTAAAATAATATTTTGAATCATTGGTTAGTCCGGCAAGATCTTCTAAGTTGAAATAATCATTAGAGACAAAGGATGAATCCGAAGAAAATCCTTCAAACCAAACAATAGAACAACCTCTATTATTAATAATACTGTAAATTGAATCTTTATTTCCATAATATATAGATGTATCAGAGTCAACAATAAAATATTCCCTTATATAAGGAGGAAAGTTTTCCGCGATGCTCATCGCACTTCCTAAAAAATCAAATGTGAGATCATCTTCACACACAAAAAGCGTATTATTCATCCAACTCTCTAAAGAATTATTGTTTTCATAATCGATTACCTTTGATAAATAATTTGCCAGCTCAGCAGTATTTTTGCATGGAATTCTACCTACATAAAAATCAGTTGTGGTAGAATCATTTTCATAAATATTTTGAGTGAAGTAATAATCAGATTGCCAATAAGGACTATTGTAGCCAGTTGGATCAGGAATGTTAAAATTGGGAACAAACTGAACTGATCCTGCAATTAGAAATAATTTTGGTTTCGATTGTTTCCAGAATGTACCGGCATAACTAATAAAATCCCTTATGTTATCCTGCCCGGTTTCACTCGAATCGAACTCGGCAAAGATCTGGGTTGTATCAACAATCAAAGTACGGAAATCTCTGACTATTTCTTTGTGCTGCCTGAATGTCTCGCAGGCGGTTACGAATTCCGGAACTGTGATTATGATATAATCATACTGATTTGTAGTATCGCGAAGTGTGATAGTTTGAGAAAGTATGGTTTGGAAAGAACATATTACGAAAAAGAATACGGAGCGTTTCATTTTTATTCCCTCAAATAATGAATGAAAATTGACTATCCTGTAAATCTTATCTCATACGCTCTATTACTTTGAAATGAATATTAAAAATCTGATCATTTTTCTGAACTATGTCAAGTCAGATTAACAAGACCTCATAATTAAATGTTCTCCAACTTCTCCAATATCTT
>JAZGGS010000027.1:0-9740 GCA_036480595.1 Ignavibacteriaceae bacterium | reverse complement strand
GAGAGAAAGAAACGCTTTTAAGTTTAATTTAAATTTTAATCTATCAAGTTATCCGAAGAAAAATGAATAAAAAGATCAGAAGTACACTCGGACTTTTAGGTTTGCTTTTACTCATACTAATTGCTGGAGGCATCTATATTTTTGTCTTCCAGCAGGGAACAATATCTGAAAAAGAGGAAAAACTTGAGGAGTTAAATGCAAACGTTTACGATCCTGAGGAGCTGAGAATTAGATACGAAAACCTGCTGAAACGTTCGGCAGTTCTTGATTCTATTCTCTCTGCTAGAAAATTCAATATCCCTCAGAATCTTTCATCAATTAAGTTTTACAACTTTGTTAATCGTATCCTTTCCGGTTTTTCTGAAGACACACAGGTTAACGTAGAGTTTGTGAATCAGAAACGTGACAAAGAGTTTTTCGTTTATGAATATAAACTTACCGGCGGTGGATATTTTAACGATGTGTATAAATTAATTTATGCCATCGAACAGAGCAAAGAACTTAAAAAAGTAACCTACCTTACGTTAGGAAACTTAATAAGGACAGATACGGAAGGACTTCCACTATTTCTTGTTAGTTTCGAATTGAATGCACAGGTTTACTACTCCTCCGATAACAGGTTTGCACCAGCAGAATTTGTTGAAAATAACCTTAGTACTGGTCCGATTTATGATGCTTTCTATCCATTGATAAGGAATGAAATTCCACCTAATGTTGATGAACTTTTGGATGTACAAGGCGCAAAATTATTAGCCATAATACCTGAAGGTGCATTTATTGCCGATACAAAAGGAAATACCTTCCTTGTTTGGGAAGGTGAGCAAGTCTATTTGGGTTACTTAACCATGATAGATTATAATAACAGTACCGTCAACTTTATACTGAATAAAGGCGGAATAATTGAAAAAGTTACACTTGATTTAGATCGAGTAGAAACAACCAAGTAAAATGAGAGTATTATCATGAAAAACTTCACTATATATTTGGTTCTATCTCTTTTTCTTGTAATACAAGTCTTCCCCCAAAAGTATTGGGAGAGAAGATTTAAAACTTACCAGAATCCGGATGAGCTTGTTACAATGTCTGAAAATCTTCCGTTTAGCAAGGCAATTGAATTGTTAAGTAAGGTAAGTGAAAGTACTACAGGTAGAAGAATTGTGTCTACTATCCTAAGAAATGATCCTATCGGGATAGAAATTGACAATATGCCCTACGACAAAGCTCTGTTGATAATAGTACAATATGCGGGACTGCAGTTTGAAACCAAAGAAGATGTAATTGTAGTTAAACGCGTTAATGAGGTGGAGAAGGATCTTACACCCGAAACCTACGCTGCTATAAATACCCGCGAAGTAAAAATATCTGCGGTCTTCTTCGAAATGGATGTTCAGGAAGCTAGAAGCATTGGTATAGATTGGGAGTTTTTACTTTCCGGTGAAGATAATACCATGGGCGGATTACTTAGAACCGAAACACAAAGCGCTCAGACTGGTGGTGAAGGAGAGGGAGGTTCCGGATCTTCACAGAGCGGCTTGGAGCCAGAGTTTAATATAGGAATAACTTCCGACTTTGATGTTGGCGGCTTTTTCGGGCAGGCAACTGCTGTTTTCAGGTTTTTTGAAGATGAAGGAATTGGTGAAATTATTTCGAGTCCTAACATAACAGTTAGAGACCGTAGCCAGGGTAACATACAAATCGGATCAGATTTTTCTGTAATAACCAGGGACTTTGCCGGTAACACAATTGAGAAGTTCTTTCCAACCGGTACAATTATTCAGGTAACACCGTATATGCATGAAGATGAAGGAATTGATTATGTACTCCTGGATATTGCAGTAGAAAGAAGTTCGTTTGTACAAACCGAAACTACAACAGAAATTAAGAAAACTACCGCCTCTACACAGGTACTGCTGCTGGATGGCGAAGAAACCATTCTTGGGGGATTGTTTATAAACGAAGAAGTAGTAGTTCGTAATGGAATACCATTCCTGAAGGATTTGCCCTGGTGGGTTTTTGGTATAAGGTATATAACCGGCAGCGATGAAACTATTACACGAAAAAAAGAATTAGTAATTTTATTAAAAGCTGAATTAGTTCCTACTCTTAAAGAACGTTTCGAAAATCCTGATGTGGATCATGTACTTGGCAACGAGCTTAAGGAACATAAAAAACAAATAAAATATTACAAATTAAACGAGGTCTCAGGGGAAGACTTGAACTAAAATGGAAAAAATACTCATCGTTGATGATGACATTAATCTATGTACTGTACTCTCGGAAGAATTGGCGGAAGTTGGCTATGAGACCAACTTTCTTACAGGTGGTGAAAATGTTTCAGATTATATTAATACAAATCCGGTCGAACTTATTCTGCTGGATCTTAAAATGCCTGGTAAAGACGGATTTCAGGTTTTACGCGAAATTGAGTATGGTAAAAATTCCAATCCGAAAGTTATAGTTCTTACAGCTTACGCAGACGTTAAAAGTGCAATCGATGCTGCCAAACTAGGGGCTACAGATTTCATTAGCAAACCTTACGATTTTGATGAACTCTTAATCACCATAAGGAAAGTTCTTCAAAGAGATAATTAACCGGGGCGGTAAATATGAAGATTAGTTTAAGAATATTATTAATAAATTTTATAATAGTTGTACTTATTATAAGCAGTGCAGCTATTGGTTTCTATTCTATAATGTACGAGGTTTTATCCTCGCAGCAATCCCGGCATCTAATTAATTCTGCAAACAATTTCATTTATGCATACCGCTCTAAAATACTTGAAACCGAGGATGAGTTTTTAGCTCTTACCCCGGAAAATGTTTCCAGGGTTTTAAATAACCGAAAACTTACCAACGATAAACTGGATTTTGTACTGGAGACAAGCGGAGGTGATTTTGCACCGTTTCGTAGAATTGCGTGTAGCGAAAAGATTTATGTCCCCGATAAAAATTTCGGTTTAAAAGAATTTATAGATTATAATCCTTATGTATTGATATTAGAATACACGTCAGAGGAGAAAATAAAATATTATTACGGCATTATTCTTTCAGAAGAACTTTTAAATGAATTTGCCCGGCAAATAAACTCTGAAGTGGCAGTTGTATGGGATGGCTCTCTCACCGACATTTCAAATTCTTCAGTTAACCAAAAGTATTTTTACACACTAACACAGGCAAACAAATTCCTGCAGGGGGAAAATAATTTTGATTTATACACCGAAGGTACTGAATCAAGCGATATATTAGCTACAATTTATAATCCCGGGTCTGGCTTAAAATATAAAAACAGCCTTTACTTTATAATTTTTACTACTATGGGAGAAGCTGCAGAACTGCGCTCTACCCTAAAGGATATGTTCATTTTAATCGGGTTAGCCGGGATTATCCTCTCTCTAATCCTTACATTTTTGTTTACAGATAAATTAAGAAAACAGCTTACTGAGCTTAGCCATGCAACAACCAGTATGCGTAATGGTAATTTTGAAACTAAAATTAAAATCAAAAGTCATGACGAAATAGGAAAACTTGGAAATGCATTTAATGTGATGCTGGATGAGCTGGAGAAAAAGGAAAAAGCTAAGAATGAATACTCTGATTTTATTACGCTTATTAACCAGAATCCGGCTCTAGACGAAATATCGGATGCAGCTCTTAATAAGATAATAAGCACTTGTGGATTTATTATTGGTGCACTTTATTCAGTTGAAGATGGAAAACTGCACCTTATCAGTTCATACGGGATAGAGAAAACTAAAGCAAAGAGTCATGAAAACTTTGGCTTTTACGATCGCGTGGTTGAGAATAAGGAATCAATTGAAATCAGTTCCGGCGATGCTTTGCCCATTGTTTCCACCGGTATGCTTGATCTGGAAATAAAGCACTTGGTTATTTTACCCATCGTTTATAACAATGTTGTTACTTCTGTTCTTATGCTTGGCTCGGTTGTAAAACCCGATGAAGAGGTAAATGAATATCTTTCCAAAATTAAAGAACAACTGGCCGTTGGATTAACAAATGCTAAAGCTTTAACCCAGCTTGAAGACTTTATTGCAGAACTTAAAAAACTAAATGATGAATACCAGAAACAAAATGTTCAGATAAAGAAACAGCACGAGTCTCTATCTAAATTACACAATGAGCTTAAAGAGCAAGCCGCCGAACTGGAAGTGCAAAAGCAAAAAGCAGAAGAATCTACAAAAGTAAAATCACAGTTCCTTGCAAGTATGTCTCACGAACTGCGCACACCAATGAATTCCATACTTGGGCTTACCGAACTGATTTTAGAGAAAGCCGATTTTAACGGTAAGAATAAAGAGCGGTTGGAAGTTGTGCTTAGCAGCGGTAGAAGACTGATGACCTTGATTAATGATATTCTCGACCTCTCGAAAATTGAAGCGGGTAAAATGGATATCAGGGAAGAAGATACACTAGTTGAAGAGTTAATAGAAGAAGTGGCAAACTCTATTAACCCGTTAGTGCTGAATAAAAAAATTGGGTTCAACATTGTTAGGAATACAAATACAAAAATTATTATTCATACCGATCGTGGTAAAATTGTCCAGGTGCTTATCAACCTGCTAGGTAATGCTGTTAAGTTTACAGACGAAGGAAGTGTATCGCTGCAAATATCAACAGCAAAAGATATGCTTAAATTTGATGTTAAGGATACAGGCATTGGAATACCACAAGATGAACAAAAATATGTTTTTGAAGAGTTCAGGCAGGTTGATGGTTCTACTGCTAAAAAATATGGCGGTACCGGGCTTGGACTTGCTATCTGTAAAAAAATAGCCGGCTTGCTTGGGGGAGAAATTTCTGTTATAAGTAAAGTTGGCGAAGGAGCTACTTTTAGCTTTGCTGTGCCAATTAAGTTTGTGGATTCGGTTTTACCGAAGGGACAGAAAAAAATTAATGTTAAAGCATTAATGAAGAACCGGAAAAACCCGATTCTTATTATTGATGACGATGAAGAAGTGCGTTATACAATAGGGCAGTACCTTACTTCCAGGGGATACGAAGTTATCTTTGCCGAAGACGGAGAAAAAGGCATTCAAATGGCAATTGAGAAACAGCCGTTTGCAATAACGCTTGATGTGATGCTTCCTAAAAAAGATGGGTGGAGTGTACTTAAGGAACTAAAGGAAAATCCCGGGACAAAAGATATTCCGATTATCATGCTATCTATACTTGGAGAGAAAAATATTGGCTACGGGTTAGGTGCATTTGAATATTTTGTTAAACCTATTTCTGCAGATAAAATATTGTCTACCTTTTCACGGCTCGAAAATCTTGCAAACAAACGAATTCAAAAAATTGTTATTGTTGATGATGATGAGCTTGAATTTGAAAAGTTCAAAAAAGAATTTGGTAATGATGAATTACATATAGAGTATATCCAGGATAGCGAATATGCATTTAACAAAATAGCTGAAGTGCAACCGGATCTTGTCATCCTGGATTTGATGATGCCAAAGATAGACGGTGTTACGCTTTCATATAAACTGAAATCGAATATAAAGACAAAACATATTCCTATTCTAATAAGCACCGCAAAAGATTTATCGGATGAAGAAAGAAAATCACTAACCCAAATTGTGGAAGATATTGCTGTAAAATCGAAGGGGCATCCGCTTGATATACTTAAGATTGTACGGGATAGAATACAGATGCAGGAGATTAACTCTAGACTGGTAGAAGAAGCGGAAGAGGGTAGTAATAATGGAAAAAAGGACCGCGCTGAAACAGAGCCTGCAAAGGAACTGGAAAACTCTGCCAGGGTAATGATTGTGGATGATGATCCGGATACACTATTTACACTGGATGAAATCGTTCAATCCTGCGGATGTACTACATATCTTGCAGAAAATGGAATTGAATGCCTGAAACTCCTGGAAGAAGTAACCCCCGACCTGATACTGCTGGATATAATGATGCCGGAAATGGATGGATTTCAGACAATTAAGCTTATCAGAGAAAATGAAAAATGGCATGACCTTATTGTGTATGCCGTTACTGCCAGAGCTATGTCTGATGACAGGGAGATTATACTCAAGCAGGGATTTAGCGATTTTATACCGAAGCCGGTTAATGCAAAAAGTCTTTCATTTAAAATTAAGCAGTTGATCACACAGCCTAAGGCAAGCTGATATGAAAAAAATACTTGTAATAGATGACCTTCCGGAAAATGTTTATATGTTGCAGGATCGGCTGGAACACGAAGGGTACGAAGTTATAACAGCATACGACGGTAAATCCGGTATTGAAAAAGCAAGGAGTGAACTACCCGATCTTATATTGCTTGATATTATGATGCCGGATATAACCGGAATTGAAGTATGTAAAACCTTGGTTGCAGATAAGGAAACTTCCGGTATTCCAATAATACTTGTTACGGCAAAAGTAGGCGTTGATGATACGAAAGAAGGGTTGGAAGCGGGCGCTTTTGATTATATAAAGAAACCATTTAACAGAATAGAACTGATTGCCAGGGTTAAGTCTGCACTTAGACTTTCCGAGGCAAACAAACTTATACTGGAAGCAGAAAAGAAAAACACCTTTATTGCAACTGTAGTTACTGCAAATCACAAAATAAAGCAGCCGTTAACTTTGCTTTCCCTTTCATCTGCTGCAATTAAAAGAGAACTTGGAAAAGAAGAAATATCCAGGGAAGCGCTTATTGACAGACTTAAGTATATAGAAACTGCAATTAAAGAGATTACAGATGTGCTGGATAAACTGAACGCAATAAAAGACCCGGTAATTGCAGATTACACAAACAGTGTTAAGATGATAAATGTAGAAGAAAAAGAAGATTAGTTTAGAAAAGTTTTTTAATTGTTGCCAGCATAGTATCAAACTCATAAGGTTTTTGCAGGTAGCTGTCAATCCTGTATTTCTCCGTAGAAAAATCATCATCTAATTGCATACTTCCGGAAGAGAGTATTATTGGAAGATCAAAATCCAGAGTTCTTATTTTTTCAATTGTTTCCAGTCCGTTCATCTCCGGCATGTTATAATCTATAATTGCAAGATCAACCTTTATTTCCTCGGTTAACACCTTTATTGCTTCTTTTCCCGTAGAAACTTTTATAACATTAAATTCATTTGATTCAAGCAGCTCAGCCAGCAGTTCGCTTAACATCGGTTCATCGTCGGCAAGCAGTATTATTTTATCCGTGGTATCGGTTTGGGCAATCTTATTAGGTTCATACGATGGGATGTAAACATCGAACGCAGTGCCTTGATTGGGTGAACTGGAAACATCAATATAACCCTTGTGAGCTTTGATTATTCCATAGGTAACATAGAGTCCCAGCCCCGAGCCGGTGTCCTTTGATTTGGTTGAGAAGTAGGGGTCAAATATTTTTAATAAATCACCTTCTTCTATTCCGCTGCCATTATCTTTAACCGAAAAACAAACATAGTTAGCTATTTCAAGCCAGGGATAAGTAGAAATGTTTTCATTATCTATTGTTATATTTTTTACCGATAGTTCTATTGTTCCCTTTTCACCGGTACCTTCTTTGGCGTTAACACATAAATTAAGCAGCACCTGGTAAATTTCCGTGCTGTTACCAAGTATGTCGTACAGGTTTTTTTCAGTATTACAAGTGTATGTAATAGTTTCGGGAAAAGTTTGATTGATAACTTTTGAAATTTCGTTTATAAGTATGTTTGGTTTAACAAGCTCTTTTCGCTTCGGCGTAGGTTTTCCGAAAGAAAGCAAACCCTTGGTTAAATCTTTTGCTCTTACCGAACAGTTTTCAATATTATCAATCAACCTGTTAACAGATTCGTTTTGTGGAACTCTTTTTCTTAACAAACTAAGACTGGCAAAAATACTGGAAAGAAGATTGCTGAAATCGTGTGCCATCCCGCTGGAAAGTTTTCCTATTGTTTCAAGCTTTTGCGACTGAAGAAGCCGGCTTTCCAATGCCGCATTCAACTCGCGCGTTTTAATATTACTTATTGTGAACGAAAGCAGCGTTGCAAACTGTTCGAGCTGGCTTATTTCTAATGACGAATAGTTACCCTCTTTCTTTCCTACAATTATTGAAGCGAGTAATGATTTATCGAAAAAGCCGGGGCATATTAGCAGCGATTCAGAATTAAGTGCCTTTGCTAAATTGAACCCGATATTGTTTTGCTTATTTAATGCAATAAGGGGTCGGTTATTAAGTTCTAGCCATTTACTTATAAAAGCAAAATCGGAATTAGCTGTCTTTTCAACCTCCTCTCTCTCTTCTATAAAATTATTCGGGTCGTGGAAGAGAAAGTCCAGCTTATTCCTGTCGACTTGAAAAACAATAAGACCAAAATCGCTGTTACTTGTATTTACACATCTTAAAATAATCTCTTGTGTAATAACATCTAACGAGCTATCATTATCAAGAAGTATAAGTACCTGTCGCAAGTCATTCTGGAAAACAACATTTCTTTGAAGTATCTCCGCATCATAACTGCTATCCGGTGTGCTTTGGGTAATTGCAACAAGTTCGAGCATGTAACCGTCAAGCATCCTTTTTTTTGCCTTAGTGTGTAGGGGTGTAACCACAAGGTTGTTATGGGATTTTTGTAAAGGATGAGCAAGAGATTGCTGGTTCTTAAAAGTTAGCGGCAGGTCGGGTAATTCAAGATTAAACAGACTGTTGATAGTTACCCCCCTGATTCTGCCTGCGCCACAATTTTTTTTAAAGCTCTGGTTAAACCAAACTATTTTTTTATTCTTATTGGCAATTGCAATTGCAGCGCTCTGAATGCCAAACAGCTCTTCAGCAGCATATTTATCAATTGGGTTGCCCGCCATTTGAAATTAAATTTGTTTTAGTTCGTACTTTTTAATTTTTGTATAAAGTGTTTTGGGACTTATGCCCAACTGGTTTGCAGTTTGAGATCTATCCCACCTGTTTTTATCAAGAACTTTTTGAATGTGCCATTTTTCAAGTTCTTCCATACTAAGAATTTCATCAGTATCATCAGTTAAGGAGGGTGTTCTAGACTGTAACTGGTAAGAATGTGGAAGGTTCAGATCATCGGGTAAAATAAGTTCCCCATCTGCAAAAATTATAGCTCTTTCAATAATATGTTCAAGCTCGCGTACATTGCCCGTAAAAGAATAATTAAGCAGCACATCATTAGCTTGTTCCGATAAATGTTTTGGCGCTCTGACAGGTGATTTTTCATCCAGAAAATAATTTGCAAGGAGCAAGATATCTTCCTGCCTTTCGCGCAATGGTGGAATAGTTAAGGTTATTACGTTCAATCTGAAAAGAAGATCTTTTCTAAAGTTTTTATTGTCTGCTTCTTCAATTAAGTTCTTGTTGGTTGCGCCAATTACTCTTACATTTGAGACCAAGTTCGCCACACCGCCAATTCTCCTGTACTCCCCGTTTTCAAGGAAGCGAAGCAGTTTTGGCTGCAAAGTCAAGCTCAATTCACCAATTTCATCCAGGAATAAAGTTCCGCCATGTGCTATTTCAACAAGCCCCTGTTTTGTATTTTTGGCATCTGTAAAGGCGCCTTTCTCGTGCCCAAACAATTCACTTTCTATCAGCTGATCTGGAAGGGATGCACAGTTAATAACAACAAACGGTTTATCTTTCCTGGAAGATTGTTTGTGCATATATTCAGCAAATAATTCTTTACCGGTACCGGTTTCTCCTTCAATTAAAATATTTGAATCGGATATTGCAGCTTTGGTAGCAAGGTTAAGCACACGCTGCAACGGCGGGCTGTTACCA
>JAZGGS010000026.1:0-3727 GCA_036480595.1 Ignavibacteriaceae bacterium | reverse complement strand
AGAGTGGGTTAAAGATTATTTTACTTTTTTAATAATATGGAAAGTGCTAAAATATAAATGGTTTTAATATCCTCAAAGAACAAATTGTACTAACGGCATTCCATTCGGAAAAACAAATAACATCTACTCTGTTACTTTTTCAATTTCGTTTTTCTTTTTTTTGTCAGGTTCAGTTTTACTGCTACCGCCGTTATTGCCTGTTTGCTTCGCCCTAATTTTACCGAAATTTCTTCCGGGGAAATTTGACCATAAAACTTTTTCATATAGTCCTTCTCCTCATCGCTCCAGGGACGGCTGCGTCCTGCACTGACGCCAAGTTTTCCAACAATGGTAATTATTGAATTAACTGTTCTATTTAGTTTAATTGCAATTTCCTTTGTGGGCATCTTTTTATAGTTATGTTTTACAAACTCTTTTTCACTGTCTGTCCACTGACGTCCACGCTCACGTAACTGTAACCCCGATCTGTTAGCATGATGGGCAACCGCACTCTGGGTTAATCCAAGGTCTTCGGCAATTTCCCTGTATGATTTTGTCTTGTAATTTTTAAGGAGATATTTATGCTCTTCCCTGGTCCATTCATGATCATGCCGTGGTCTTTTCAATCCCAGCGCTTGTGCCTGCAAAAGAACAGCATTGCGGGTTCGGTTAAGCTTCTCGGAAATTTGCTGAATTGAGTGTTTGCGATCGAAATACATTGAACGAAGAATATCTTTTTCAGCATCAGACCAGGCAGCAGCTTTGGGAGCGGTAAGTTTGAGTAACTTAGCCCTTGCCATAACAGCAGGCATGGTACGTTTAAGGGTTTTTGATATGGAAATTTTCCGCCGGTCGTCGTAATGTCTTCGCATGTAGTTATCTTCCCACGATTTCCACGGACGGATACCATTGTAACGGAGCCCAAGCCGCGCTGCCTTTAACATTACAGTATCCCGGCTATGATCTACAAACTTTGCAACATATTTAGCCCCCCTTTTCCGGTAATGCCTTTTAAGAATTTTTATTTCTTCTTCTGTCCATCTTTTAGCCATAATAATCTGTTTTCAAAAATTCAATATAAAATTAAGTGAGCAATTCTTTAATCTTATTTCCTAAATCACTTAGCTTAACATCAAACCGCTCGCTGGTTCTTCTAAACTTAACTTCAACTTTATTCTCTTTAAGTTTTTTATCTCCAACAATAACCTGTACAGGCATTCCTAAAAGATCTGCATCCTTAAATTTGAATCCTGCCTGAACATTAGTTCTGTCATCAAATAAAACTTCAAACCCGCTACCGGTTAATTCATCATAAATTTTATTTGATGCTTCAACTACTACATCTTTTTTCATGTTCAGTCCCATTAGCTGAACATCAAACGGAGCGAGCGTTTTATCCCAGATGATCCCGTGCTCATCATGATTCTGTTCGATGTAGCAAGCCATAACTCTTTCAACGCCAATTCCGTAACTGCCCATAACAATAGGATGCTCTTCCCCATGTTCATCAAGATAGAGTGCGCCCATAGAATTGGAATATTTTGTTCCGAGTTTGAAAATATGACCAAGCTCAATCGCTGTGAAAACATCAAGTTGGTTATCGCAGTTCGGGCACCCTTCGCCGGTCTCTACAATCCTTAAATCAGTATAATCTAATTTTTCAATATCGCGTTTAAAATCAATTCCACCAATATGGTAATCATTTTTATTTGCTCCGCTGAACATGTTGTTTACATCTTTGAGCCGTTTATCCACAATTATCCTCTGTTTAAATCCAACAGGACCAATTGAGCCGGCATCCGCGCCGGTAATTTCTAAAAGCTCCTCAGGATGACCAGGTCTTACTGTTCCGCCTAAATAGTTTTCTAACTTACTTTCATTTACATCATCATTGCCCTGCATTAAAATTAAAACAGGATTGCTATCGTGAATGTAAATCCTTGACTTAGCACATTGAGTTTCATCAATCTTTAAAAATTCGCAAAGTCCATCAATACTTTTAACATTTGGAGTATGAATTTCTTTTATCTCTTCACTATTATCAGCTCGCTTTTTTGCTTCAACTTTAGAAATTGCAACTTCAACATTTGCAGAGTATCCACACGATTCGCAATGAGCAACGGTATCTTCGCCAGCATCCGATTTAACCATAAATTCTTCGGAACCTGAGCCGCCCATCGCACCGCTGAACGCACCAACCACAAAGTAATTTATCTTACATCTATCAAATATCTTTCTGTATGCACCATCATGTTTATGGTATGATTTATCCTGTTCATCCTGATTAATATCAAAGGAGTAAGCATCCTTCATTAAAAATTGTCTGGTTCGTATAACCCCGCTTCTCGGTCTTGGTTCATTTCTGAACTTTGTTTGTATCTGGTACCATATCTGCGGCATATCTTTATAAGATTTAACAACGTTCCTTGCGTGGAAAGTCATTATCTCTTCGTGCGTTGGTGCTAAAACATATTCGCGGTTTTTTATGTGAAACAATGTATCCCCAAAAGCTTCCACCCGCCCTGTCTTTTCCCAAATTTCCTTTGGGTTTAAAGCCGGCAGATGAAATTCCTGTCCGCCGATTGCATCCATTTCTTCTCTTATAATTTCGGATATTTTTTTAATTACCCTGTAGCCGAGTGGAAGAAAAGAATAAATTCCGGCACCAACCATTCTTATCATACCTGAGCGAAGCATAAGAATATGGCTTGCCACAAAGGCATCGCTTGGTACTTCTTTTAATGTTGGAACGAAATATTTACTGAGTCTCATAAGCTTTTTTAAAAAATTTCTTAATGCAAAATAATAATTAGTTTTAATTGCTTAAATAAGTGCGTAAAAATAGCTAATTGGAAAGGTTATTCAAAAAAGGGCAGATGTGGACAACTTATCTAAATGAATTCTAATTATGAATCCACAAATTCACACAACCTACAAATGCTAAACACTATTAAAATCACTTCATCAGAATCATCTTGCGCGATTGAATAAATCCACCTGCATTAAGAGTGTAAATGTAAACACCACTTGCAAGGTGATTGACGCTTGAAGTTTTATTTGCATCGAACTCTGTTTTATATAATCCGGGTAATTGATGTTCATCGACCAGTGTTACAATTTCATTTCCGAGAATGTCATAAACTTTTAAAGTAACATAACAATAAGTCGGCAAACTGTAACTAATTGTAGTTGTTGGATTAAAAGGGTTTGGATAGTTATTTCTCAATATATAATCTTTCACTTCTTCACCAGTAAGTTCATCAACACTTGTTACATTTGAAGTAGACTTATATAATCCGAAGCCGCTGGCAGCACAATGAAGATAACCAAAAGAATCTATTTGACTCCAGTATATGATTGAGCTTTGGGGAAGACCGTCACTAATTGTTGTCCAAGAATCTCCTTTATCAAATGAAAACATGATCTCGCCTTCACTGTGCCCTGTTACAATATATTTATTCTCAAAAACCGATAATGATGAAGCCGGTCTATTTGAAACTTTCGTCCAGTTAATTCCATAATCTGTTGATCGAAAAATGCCCGCATTGTAGTAACTATCGGAAAGGAACAACAAACCATTAGCACCAACAGCAAGCCCGTTCCGAGCAGGTACGTATATACTATCTTTAATAATCCCAAAGTTGCTTTCAATATCATTCGCCATGCACAAATTACTTCCGGATGTAGCGTAGATAACGCCACTGTCAGTAATTGCCAGATTTCGGATGATTGCGCTTGGGAGCCCGTT
>JAZGGS010000025.1:0-6606 GCA_036480595.1 Ignavibacteriaceae bacterium | reverse complement strand
TTGAGCAGAACTTAACCAACTACGGATTGGAATATTCCTGGGTTGATACAAGTGATGTGAAAAATATTGAAAATGCAATAAAAGCAAACACAAAAATGATTTTTGTGGAAACTCCAACTAATCCAATGCTTATGCTAACCGATTTAGAAGCAGTGGCAGATATTTGTAAACGAAATAATTTGTTGAGTGTTGCAGATAATACTTTTATGAGTCCGTATTTTCAAAATCCACTCGGGTTTGGAATTGATATTGTTCTGCACAGTTCTACAAAATATTTAAACGGGCACAGCGATGTTATCGGCGGTATTATAATTACAAGTAATGAAAAAGTTCAGGAAAGAATTCACTACATTCAAAACGCCGCAGGCGGCGTTCCTTCCCCTTTCGATTGCTGGCTTGTGCTCCGTTCAACTAAAACTCTTGCTGTTAGAATGAAACAGCACGATGAAAACGCAAGAGCATTTGCAGATTGGCTTGTAAATTCAGGAACAGCTGAAAGAGTTATTTATCCTGGTTTAAAAGATCATCCCCAGTTTGAACTAGCTAAGAAACAGATGCGCGGGTATGGTGGAATGGTCTCTGCAGATTTTGGAACACTTGAAAAGGCAAAAAAAGTTTTAAATAACGTAAAGATATTTTTACTTGCAGAGAGTCTTGGCGGAGTAGAAAGTCTTGTTTGCCATCCTGCCAGCATGACTCATGCAACGGTTCCAATAGAGGACAGAGAAAAGTTTGGATTAACTGATGGACTCGTTCGTTTCTCAGTTGGAATAGAAGATATCGAGGATTTAATTGAGGATTTAAAAAACACTTTACAATAATCCTCAAATATTTATTTTATGATTTTTTGCTATCGCTTCAATCTGTGATTTTGGAACATCGCAATCAATTGCATAAACTGCCCAGTTAGCAACAACATCTTGTACTTTACCAATAATCTCTTTTGATTTTTTAATGTTCATTTCTTTCCCAACTTTCAATAAATCTTCTCTTGTTATTTCATCTCTTTTTCCGTTTATTGACAACTGATGTCTTTGGACCCATTTGCTTTCCGGGTTGTATGCATAGGTAACATCATAAGCGGGGGATAATTTCCATTTTCCTATTTTATCCATTAAGAAAGAAATATTTTTTGTGTGATCGTCTAAATTTTTCGCAATAACATTAAACACCATTCTTGTAAACAACTGTTCGGCGTCAGGATAAGGTAGTTTTAATTGCCGCATTACCTGGAATGCCTGCTCATACGAATATGCGTTCGGATCATTACCATCATAATGTGCAATAGCGCATAAAGTTTGCAGATGCAGTTTTTCATTTCCGTTCAAACGGTCAAAACGTTTTGTCATAAAATGTGCTCTTTCATTTTCTTCGAACAGTATACACTGCATCATATTTATTCCGCAATCACTTGCCATTTTATGATAAGCATATTCTATCCTGCCGTATCCTCTCGGATCATCAAGTTCTTTAAATTTCACTCCGTCAAACTTTATTATCCAGTGAGTAAAATTCTCTGTAACTTCAGCTTGTCCTGAACGAACCTCGCCTGTTTTTTCATTGTAGGCAATAACTGCTTTTGCTCTTGCACCGCCGGCAGATGTTCCAACTTTAATAATATTGAGCAATGCTTTTTCACTGTCTCTATTCAGATTTGCATGAACATTTCTTCTTTCATTCAATATATCATTAGCAAGGTTTATTATCTCATCAATTTCGATCGGATCGGATTTATAATTACCGGAGGGATGGAGTGCCGGTTTATATTCCAGGGCTCCCATTCCTCTTTTACCTGTGTAACAAAGTCTTTCAACAGAACTGATGCTTTGTAAATCTCTCCCTTGCCTGGTAAGCCATGCATCGAGAATCCTGTTTCCAAACCTGTCCGGCAAAGAATCTGCAAGAAGTCCCGGCAAGCCGAAAAATGTTTCCTTTGGCAGAGCGGGAAATGAAAAGATCGTGTTTCCTCTTTGCAGTTCATTTAGAGGCATAATAACAGGAGAAACATCAACAGCTCTTTTTATGAATGATTGTTCGAATTCAAGTAGTGCATATTGTCTGCTTTCATCCCACAAAACCGCACCCACATTTTTATTCCAGAGACTTATTGTTGCTACATTTACCATTCAGATTCTTTCTCATTTCTCTCAGTTATTTTTTTCCCTGAAGCTCTCTTTCTTGTTTGTCTCTTTAACTTTGCCACTTCCAGCGGACTGATCGCTGATTCTTCTGAAAAAATATTTAACAGATCCAATTTGTCTAATGCCCGTAAAACCTGTACAAAAGTTAATAAAGTTGCTGGTCTGCCGTTTTCCAATTGACTTATTGTTGTTCTGTCTAATCCTGAATTTTTAGCCAGCTCATACTGCGTGATATTTTTTTTTAGGCGTATTTGCTTTAATCTTTTCCCTAATTCCTGAACAATAGCGGGATTACTTATATTGTTCCAGTTTGTATTTATGGTTTTAATCATCATTAACCTTGTGTTATTTATGCTATGCTGCTTTTACACAACAAAACTAAAAATATTTTATGAATATTGCAACAAATCTTATGATGCTTTATAGCAGCATAACCAGAATAAAATAAGGATAATATTACTTATAAGCAACATAAAAATAAAAAGTATTAAAAAACGTTAAAATATTAACATTGGCTGAAAGCCTCGGCGGAGTAGAAAGTCTTGTTTACCATCCTGCCAACATGACTCATGGATCAGTTCCTAAAGAAAAGCGCGAAAAATTTGGGTTAACCGATAGTCTTGTTCGTTTCTCAGTTGGAATTGAAGATATCGAGGATTTAATTGAGGATGTTGAGCAAGCTTTAAAATAATTTTAATTGAATTAAGGTTTATTTGAATTGCCACGAGTTTTAAAGGTTGTGTATAAATTAAGCACCAGCTTTAACTAGCGATTTTAATCATGAGAATCCTGGGTAAGAACCAACTGTTTTTATAATTTTAACACTGACTAAATATCTTATAACCTTTATATAGATCTTAATCTGGATATTAACCCACCTTAATCTTAAATCAAAATTATTTAACTTAATCAATAAAGATTAATATTTTTTTCAATATTTCTATTTTCTATGAGTAACAAACTAAATCCTTTATTTGCAGTTCTTCTCTTTGCACTGAACACATTAACTTTAATACATGCACAAAAAACCGATTCAATTGAAGTTTATTTAATTGATGCATACGTAAAACCGGAACTGCCGCATAATTTTACCCTTTCCTTTTTTACAAGCGATGTTTGTAAAAGCTCAGTTATTATTGATGAGAATTATGAATACACAGTTAATGATGAATTGAGTGATATGCATAAAACAGAAATTGGGATTACCACTTTAAAATTTAATGACAAAATTGTGAATTTTGTTATCGTTACAGAGGATGAAGTTGGTAACAAATATATAAGCGAAGTTTTTGATTTTGACCTTCCTTACGAGCCCGAAGTTAAACATGGTTCTGATTTCTTTCAATTATGTTTATTTGGCGGCGCTATCTTTCTTCTGCCTTATCCAAATTTAGTTCTTCAAAAGGGGGAAAGTTTTTTTAGTCTGACAAAAGAGATCCCAATAATTTCATTTCGCTCAAAAAGCAGAAAATACCCTGCCGGTTATTTGTCTTTGGAATATTCCTTTATTTTTGATGCCAGCATAAAAAACTATTTACGCGCCGGCTACAAACAATTTTATGAGCTGCCTTACATCGAATATTTTTCTCCCGGTGTATCTTTGTATACAAATTTTTTAGGTAACAACGGAATCGCTCTTGAAACATCCATTGGACTGTTTACAATTGTAGATACATTTACTTTGTACACACGCTACAGGTATAATATTAAACCGGGTGGTTCCCCGGGTAATTTTCACGAAGTATCCTTAGGGCTTTATTCAAGTTTCTTTTCTGTTTACCTGGATTGATCTTTCTCATTCCTGAAATTATTTGCGGTAATTTTTGTAATAGATTGTTGCTGCTATAATAATTATCTATACACATAATGAAATTAATATTTTTCACATTAGTTGCTGCATTCTGTAATCTTGTTAATGCACAGACAGGCAATCTTGCAGGAAGAGTTACACATAACAACTCTCCTGTTTCGTCTGTGAATATTGTTATTATTAATTCCGGTCTGGGTACCGGCTCTGATATAAATGGTAATTACAGGATTGAAAATATTCCTGCCGGCAGTTACAGTGTTAAATTCAGTTGTGTTGGGTATAAAACAGAAACATTTACAGTAACCATTAATGCAGACAAAACATCCGAGCTTAACGTTTCCGTGGAAGAGGAAGCGATTGAGATGGAAACCGTGGAGGTTACAGGCACACATATGCAGGATCAGCGGGATACAAGAACAAGCTTAATTGATCTTGATCCGAGGGATGCTAAAATATTACCCGGCGCTGTTGAAGATGTTTTCAGAACTCTTCAATCTCTGCCCGGAGTATTAGCACCGAATGATTTTTCCTCACAACTTATTGTTAGAGGGAGCGGACCGGATCAAAACCTGATCATCATAGATGATGTTGAAGTTTTTAATCCTTACAGGTTGTATGGTGTTATTAGCATGTTTAACCCGGATGCAATTGAAGATGTAAGATTGATCTCCGGTGGATTTCCTGCAAAGTATGGCGACCGGCTTTCTGCTGTCCTTGATGTTACAAACCGTGAAGGAAGCAGGACTAAATCTATTACCGGAAGTATTAATGCATCTATTGTACAAGCTAACCTGGTTATGGAAGGGAAGAATCCGTTCAATCTTAAAGGCGGTTGGTTATTCAACTCGAGGCGAACTTACTATGATTTAATTTTGGAACCATTTGTAAAAAGTGCCGGGCTTGTAGATGATAACACCAGCTTCCCAAACTTTTATGATTTGCAGACAAAACTTGTGATAGGTCCTTACAACGGGCAAAAGTTTTTACTTAGTGGAATAATTTCCAGGGATGGTGTTGATGTTGTAAGCGGCGAAGAGCGTAACACACCCGATAGTGTAGGAGTTTTTAACATCACGCGCAACGATTTACTTTCAGCCGCTTGGCATTATACGCCTAACCAAGACTTGCTTAACAAGTTTATTATTTCGTGGTATAAAAATAACGGTACAACAGATTTCGATTCTCAATTTCTCGATCCCTCACTTAACAGGAGTGCTTTTGAAAATTCAATACCGGATACACTTTCACCTTATCTATTAAACTTTAGCTTTGGCGGCAATTTTTCCCACATAAAATATTCTGTAGATGATAAACTAACTTACTTTGCCGGCGATCATATTATTGAAGCGGGGATTGGTGCAGATTTTATGGAAACTATAATCAATTTTACATTCGATCTTGATCCGCAGTTTGAAGCAATTCTTTCCGGCAACCCGCAGTTCAGAGCGGCGCTTAGTGATTTGAAGGATGTTAAACATTATAACCGGTACCGTGCTTATCTTCAAGATAATTTTAAATTAACTGAACAATTAACTTTGCAACCCGGTTTACGCTTCGATTATTATAACATCTTAAATAAACCATACTTAGCTCCTCGTATCTCGTTAAGTTATGCAATTAGTAACTTAACAACATTGCGTGCAGCGTGGGGTGTTTACTACCAATCTGCCGGATATGAAAAACTAAGAGATCAGGGTATACTTTACGATCTTTCCGATAGATACACTTACGAACTTACTGCCGAAAGATCGATTCATTATGTATTAGGAATTGAAAGATGGCTCTCAACCGAGTGGAGTTTAAAATTAGAAGGATACTATAAAGATTTTGATAACCTCTATATTCCCGCTTTAATGCAAGGCAGCAGGTATTTTACTGAACCGGTACCTGGTAAAGATTCCCGGTTTGTTTCCGGCTGGACTCTGCCTTATGCAGTGCATGGCGATTCATTAACGCAAATTCCACTTAACGGATCGTTTGGTGAAGCTTACGGCGTGGAGGTAATGCTTGCAAAAAAAAATATCATTAGGGGCAGCAGTTTATCCGGTTGGTTTGCTTATGCAATTGCTTTTGCCAACCGTTACGAAAATGGCAAAAATTATCTTTTCAGGTTCGACCAGAGGCATACTCTGAACATCGTACTAAATTATATAATAAATAGCTGGCTGGAACTTGGTGTAAGATGGCAGTATGGTTCCGGATTTCCGTACAGTGAACCTTTCGGTGTAAAACCAAGAATAATTCTTGAAGATCAGGACCTCGACGGTGTGCCCGAAACTCCTGTAATTGCTACACGTAAAAGTAATGCAAACCCAGGTGCCGAAGAAACGGTTATTTTTGATATAGATTTTGGAGATAATAAACTTAATGCACGTAAGCCGGAATATCATCGCCTTGATGTTAGATTGAATGTACTTGCAGATTGGTGGGATCTAGATTGGGTAATCTATCTTGATGTAATAAATATTTATAATCATTCTAATATTATTAATTACGATTATTATGTAACTGAAACTCTTACCTTAGGGCGTGAACCAACAACAATGCTTCCCATCCTGCCTACAATTGGTTTTAGCGTTAAATTTTGATTTTATGAAACGAGTATTTAAAAGTTTTCACACACTTCCCAAGGAATGCCTTTGGCAAATAAAAGGA